>JAKJDA010000088.1 GCA_022706165.1 Candidatus Hydrogenedentota bacterium
CCAAAGAGGCAAGAACTTCACGAGCGCCCGCGGCTATGCCGCATGTGCCCATGTGCACCGTAATCTGTATGTCCTTCACGCCCGCGCGCACGTCGATTTCCGCCTGCGCTTTTTCCTTCAGCGCGAGCAGGTCCTGCGGGCTCTTGATCTTGTTGGCCATATGCCCCTTCCCCCTGACGGTTAGCGCGCCTTGCGCGCGGTTGCGGCCTTTTCCTTCGCGGCTTGTTTTTCACTTTCGATATATTGCGACAGGACGTTCTGAACCTTGGTGGGCTTCACGCGCTGGTGCACGTCGTTGTCCACCATGATCGCCGGCGCAAGTCCGCACGCGCCAAAGCACCGCGCCACCTCGAGGGAGAACATGCGATCGGGCGTGGTGCCGCCGACATCGATCTGCAGCTTCTGTTTGAGCGCGTCCAGGACTTGCTTGCCTCCGCGCACGTAACACGCCGTTCCCAGACACACCCGAATCATATGCTTGCCGCGCGGAACGGTCGAAAAGAAGGAGTAGAATCCGACGACCCCCGCAACCTCGCTGTAGGACTTGTTAAGACCGAGGCTGATCCGCTTCAGCGCGGATTCCGGCAAGTATCCGAATATCGCTTGCGTCATTTGGAGCACCGGAATGAGGGCGCCCGGTTTGTCGCGGTACTCGGCGATGATGTCATCGACGCGAGCCAGCAATTCTTCCTCGCTCGCTTCTTCGGAACAAGCGCACGCTACTTCTTTCTTGGCCATGAACTTTTCCCTTTCTACCTAACTGCAACGACCAACCGCCCAACAGTGATTTTGAATCGCGAGCCAAGACTATGGGCCCACAAGTCAAAGGAAGGTGGGATTATAGCAAGTTTCAAAGGCGTTTTTCTAAATAATACCGTCTTATCCAAGGGATTTGTCACAATAAATTCCAGAAAAACACGCGGCGATCCGTGCTTAAACGTCGATTTATGCGCAAAAAGGAAGAGACCGCCCGCCCCCCCCAAAGGGATACCGTGATGTTTTTCGCGGTAGACATAGCGGCTTCGGAAATGTGCTGCGAATAAAACGCTACGCGTTGAGCGAGGCTGTTGCGATGCGAACGGCCTCGCCATATCGCTTCGCAACGGCAAATTCATCGCCGCCATTACGGGAAATTTCCTGTTCTAAAACGCCCGATCGTATGCACTGATCGGCGCCTTGGGAAAAAATGCGGCACCAAAAATCGATCCCTGGGTTGGCGCACACCAACATCGAAAGCGTGCCGGCCAAGTCTCCTAGCGGCGCGCGATCAATGTGTCCCAGTTGCATCGTGACGCGCACGGCCGCGCCGCCCCATTCCGAACGCGACAATTTCAGACGTCCTCCCGCTTGCTCCGCCGCCGCGCGAAACATGCTCAACCCCAGCCCCGTGCGCTTGCCTGCCTTGGTGGTATAGAACGGATCCATCGCCTGCTCGGGCGCAACGTCTACCCCAGGACCATTGTCTTCGATACAAATCTCCAAAAGGTCGGCGTCAGGTTCCTCGAAGACCGTCACACAGATAATCGACGCACCCGCCCGAATGGAGTTCTCGACAAGATCGAGTATGTGCAACGACAATTCATGCAATGCGGCACCGCCTTCCGCCCACGCCCCTCAGGGCTAGGGCCAACTCGCTAAAAACCGGCTCGCGCATGCGCAGCATGCTGAGACCGCAGCCGATATCGGAAAGGAAATGGCTGTCGGAGGAGACAAGCATCGGCAAACCGAGGCGGTCAAAGATGCGGTGACGTTTCTCCTCAAGCCCGATGGGACTTATCTCTATGGCGTCGAACGCGACCCCCTCCGGGAACAGGCCCAGTTGACTCGGCACCGAAAAAGATGGCCGGTCCACGTGCGAGGCGATCGCCAGACCTCCATGCCTTTTGATGAGGGCCACGGCATCGCTCAACGTCAAGGAAGACGCCGCCCCCAGCATTTTGGTCTCTGCGCCCACGACTTCGTCTTCGGCGTTCAGGAGGGTTTGCTCCGGAAAATTCTTGGCCCTGCGCGAAAGATCGGGCAGCGTCGCGCGGACGATTTCCCCGACGCATTCGGCCGATTCCGCGTCGGGGAACAAACCCAACGCATGGACTTCTTCAGCGGTCGTGATTTCGATGCCCGCGACGACTGCGAGAGCGTTTCCTGCTGCTTGTTTCACGGCGGCGGCGTTGCCCGCGGTGTTGTGATCGCAGATGGCAATCATATCGAGGTGCTCATAGAGCGCCTGCCGGACAATGCTGCGCGGCGTCATCTCTTCGAGCGCACACGGCGACAATGCCGTGTGAATATGCAGATCCGCCTCGAACTGCTTCACATGGGCGTCCCTCGAAGGCCAAGGGAATACAGTCTGCCCGCAATGTCAAACGTCGAACGATCGGACGCGAATAGCGGAATGTTCTCCTCAATCGCCTTTAGACGGACCTCATCATCGGGACGACGCCCGGCAGAGAAAATGACCGCTGCCTGATCGGCATGCACCGACACCGCGATGACGTTCATGTGCACCTGCACCGTGATCAACACCCCGTCCGGCCGCGCATGCGCCAGAACATCGCTTAACAAATCCGCCGCATGCCCGCCCGTCACCGCACGCCCCGGGTCCAACGTAATCTCCGGCGTCAAATTTTCCAACCCCAACGCGTCCGCCATCTCAGCTACCGTCATGCTGCATACTCCTCACTTCGAATAGTAGCCCCACAAAAGCCATACGACGCACACTTCGGGTTAGTTGGGTGTGCGCAGGAAGAACAATGCCATAACAAGTAGCGCAGAAATTCCCAATCCTATGCCTATTCCCGCATAGAGTCCCCCCGTCAATGAGCCGTGGGAGGCTCGAATGCGACGGAAGGCAAGAACGCCACAGACAATAGGCGGAACGCCCACGAAGGGCAAAAGGGAAAATGCGAACGCCGCCAGTCCCAGGATAAGGCTGGCCACCGCCAACAAACTCACCCGTCGCCCTGACGCGGATGCGACGTCACCCAGATTGCCTTGAACGCTCGCGTTACTCACCCGAGGTTTCTCCTTTCTCCTTCGTCGCGGCATCGACGCATCCATCCCATCGCTTCGCCACCGCAGCAGCCGTCATACTGCGCACTCCTCACGTGCGATACTTCAGAGTCCAGGATGGTCCGGTCTGTAACGGACCTCCTGACGCAGAACGAGCGCCATATTTTGCCGACGTCGTTACGCTTGCCTATACGCACACGCATCCACCGTTGCCCTGCCCGCCACGACATCTTCGGCCAACGCGGCGCAAGTTGGCGCGCCGCAGACGCAGCAGTTACGGCCGGGCAGGGTGCGCGCGAGTTCGTCGATCTGCGCAAGCTTTTCGATGGCGCGCGCCATGTCCCTATCGAGCCGCAGCCCCGGACGTGGTTGCAGCGTCTTCTCGCGAGGAAGAGCCATGGCCGCGTCATTTGCGCCGACGCCTCCGCCCGTTCGCTCAAACCGACGGCGCGCCACGAACGGAGCCTCTTTCCAGATGGGCGATCCGAAGCATCCTTGATCGCACGCAAACAGCTCGATCACGTCGCAGTCGTCCATCTCGCCGTTTTCGATGGCGTCGAGCACTTTGAGAACGTGCCGGACGCCGCTCACCTCGAACGCTGGCGCGGATGCGCCTTGCGGAGCATCCGCCAAAGCGCGCTTGGTCCCCGCAACGCGCGGGGCCACAAGAGAACGGAGCGCATGGGGATCGACGATCTCGCGTTGCGGATCTGTCCCGATTGCACGCAGGGCCGTCTGCTGCGACGGACACGCGGGAACGAATGCAGCAGACATCGCCCTCAATTCTTCGCGCGCGGCCTCGATGGGAGTGAGGAAGGGAGCCACATGCGCAATCAACGACGGAAATTTGAGCTGTATAAGGTTGACTATGGCCGGACACACCGGGGACAAGACGGGCCGTGCCACCGCCCCGCACTGCGCATATTCGTCCACGGCGTTGCGGAGGGCGCATTCCCATTCCGCGCTGCTGCGAACGCTGGCGAAACCCATGCCATGCAACGCCGCGACGATCTCCGAGGGGCCAGGTCCCGCGCCGAATTGTTCGAAAAAAGAAGCCGGCACGACCAGGACCGTCGCAACTTCCGGGGATGCGATCGCGGGGGGGCAATTCAATGCGAGCGCCCCTGCTTCGCACACGGCGATGCATGACGTGCAGTCGATGCACAGATGATCCAGAATGCGCGGCTGGGCGTCCCGCATGCGCATGGCCTGCGTCGGACATGCATGCAGGCACATCAGGCATTGCCGGCATTTTTCGTTGAGAATATGGACGGCATTGGGAACGGAGGCCTCCGTCCGTTGCGGGGCGAAATAGATGGCAAAACGCAGATGCGTGCCTTGGTTGACGGTCGACTGCAATGAAAAACGATCGCTGTTTCGTTTGATATTGGGCAACCCCATCCCCGCGCCGAAACCCAGTTCCCGGGCGACAGGCGGAGCCGTCGAAAACCCTTCCGTCATGGCGCGATCAATGTCGGGAATGCCCGGTCCCTCGTCTATCACGGCCACGTCCACGTGCGAGGGATCGACGGCAACCTTCATCACTCCTTTTCGCGCGTGAATGACGACGTTCATCTCGGCCTCGTAGGCGGCGATCATCGTCTTGCGCACCGCCGCCGCATCGACGCCGATTTTCTTGAGCATTTCCTTGAGTTGCTTCGAGGCAAGGCCGCCCTGCTCGTAATTCCCGCCATCTATCGCATAGGTGGCTGTATTCATGGCGCGCCGCCGTGTTGCGACTCCGACAAAGCCGCATATATTTTGCCGCAAGTCTCATACATTCCGGAAGGCGACACCGCCAGGGAAGCGTTCTGTTCGCGTGCGACGGCCACAAGCCCGTCGTCCGGCTCCACGCCGCCGGCTAGACAAATCGCGCGCGCATCCATCAGTTCGATAAGGCGAATCAGGCTGGAGTTCGAGAGGTGGGTGATCAACAGGGTGTCTTCGGAAACATGATTCAGCAGGTCGCTGACACGGTCCCCCGCATACGCCCCGCAAATGGCGATATGCGAAGCGTTCCCGGCGACAATCCATCGCGCCCCGATGCGCGTGATCAAGGTGTCCAGCGTCATGCGTGCCTCCCAAGAGGCTGCGAGCCTGCCTTTTCCGATGGCTTCGATTCTAAATCCGGGCCGCCTCGATTACAAGGGGACGCGAACCATCCACCGGCTATTTTTCCGGATCGGCCGTTCCTGGGGTATCGTATTTTTTGTGAACGACTTCGACGCGCACTTGGCCGATGATCGAAATAAGCTGGGTTTGCTGTAGCAGGTCGCCTTCGGAGAGTTTGATATGCGTGGGGTCGACAAGAGGCTGGCCAAAGGTGGGGTCCATGTCAACCCATGTTCCAATCCAAACCTTGGCCCACTGATGAAAGTAAAAGCCCGGCCTTGGGGCTTCCGTATACACCAACCCCGCGACTTCGCGCGCAGGGATTCCGGCGGCGCGCGCGAGACCGACGAACAATACGCTGTGTTCCGTGCAATCGCCTTCTGGATTTTCGAGCACTTCCAGCGCGTTCGATAGACGCGCCGAGAAGGTCGAGCGGACGTTGGCGCAGGTCCATGTGCAGAGCTTGCTTGCCACGGCAAACGCGTCCTTTTCGTCGCCGGCGATCTCGCGCGCCTTGGCGACAATTTTTGCGTTGTCGCTTTGGACAAACGTCGAGGGCTTCGTCCACGGCAGCACGTCCTCGGGGATATCGGCCAAGGGAAGCGTCAACGGCGCTATGGCGTCTGCGGCAAGGCGTCTGCTCGAGAACGAGAAGGGCCCTCCGTCGGCAGGAGTCACCAAGGCCTGCCGGGAGTCATGGAAGCTATGCCGCTCCGACAAGGGGCCGCGCAACGTCAGCGCGAGTTCGATGAGGTTTCCGGGCTTCTCGATCGGCGCATCGAGCAACGCCGCGTTCGACACCAACACGTCGTTGCTGTACTGCACGTCCTGGGCCATTTCTTTTGGCTCCAAGCGCATCACCATGATCCCGGCGACCGTGTCTTCCAAGACCAGTCCCTTTTCCGTCACGATGGAAACGGTTTCCACGCCCAATTCAGGAACGGCGCTCCTTATTTTGAACACTTTCGTCGCTACGCCTTCCAGATTGCGTTCCTCGATGGTCTCGATCGCGCTGTGGCCGTCAAATTCCTTCCGGTAAGCCGGCTCGAACGCACGGTACGATATCTTGTCGCCAATCTTCGCCTGCCCGCCCAGCAAACGCAATTGGCGCGCCATGTCCGTTAGGGTCTCCGAGGGACGCGGCAACATTTCGGTGTGGGCAGTTCCTCCCACCTTTGTCGTGAAGCGCAATGCGTCGCCCTCGACCTTCCCCGAGAAAAGCGACCGCCCGGACGCGTCGTCCACCTGCGCCTCCACCTTGAGAAGCGCGCCGTTCGATGCGTAGGATCGCGTGGTCAGGGAACGCATGTCTTGCCGTTGTCCGCCCATCGTCACTTGGAACCGGCAATCTTCCGTATAGGTGACGGCGCCGTCCCCTGCAATCGAGAGCGCCGTCATCGAGTAGCCGGACTTGTGGCCGTTTAGGTATAGCCCATACCAGCGCTCGCCCTGGAGGGAAGCCAGGTCGATTTCTTGCGCGGCGAGCATGCGGGTGAACAACGTGACGGACAGCATGAACAGGGCTTTCTTCATGGTGTGAATAGATTGCAATCCTATCCGGTTGCGCGAACAAACACTGTGGAAGCCGCGTAGGCGGACTATCGGCGCTCGAACGTTCCAGAGGCCATGTAATTCATCGGACCGCGCCAATCGGGACGCCACCAGCACTGCATGATCGTGTCGCCGTCGAGGTCGTTGACGGCCACATTCACGCGCACAGCCGTCCAGGACTTTCCCTGGACGGCATCGAGGTATGCGATGGGAACGGCCCACTCGGCCGCATAGCCGGTCGCCGTACGCGCACACGCGATGCGGGTTCCGGACGGAAGCTTGTCAAACCCATACACCTGTGCATCATGCTGACCGGGTATCGGCGCCATAAGCAACAAATCCTGGAACTCGTTTTTTCCTTCGCCAAGGGACCGGTCCGGATCGGCGCGAACATCGAGACGCACCTCAATGCTGTCCTGCTGCCACGGGAATTGGCCGGGCCGCACCAGCACGTCGCCGTCGCGCACATCCACGGCGATATACAAATAAACGTCATCGTGTTGCACGGCAAAACGGTAGGAACAGTCTTCCTCGCCTTGCCACGCGCGTTCATCAGGCGGCATGAGCGGCGTGCGTCCCGACCATGCCTCGGGAAGCGTCGACCACTCGCGAAGGTCGCCGTCGACGCTCACCGGGGAAGAACGGCGAGGAGCCGCGCTGGGGCGATCCAAAACAATCCACGCATCCTGCTGCCAGGTCCGGGGCGACTGCTCGCCGGGCAACACGACTTCATACGCCGCGGCGCCGAGAAGGGCATAGGGCAGGCCCATGTCCGCCTCGGGCTGCAAACGGCTTACCTCAAGCGGCAAGAACTTCTGCGAACCCGCCGCCGTATCGAGCCGCACATGACTTGGGGAAACCTGCAGAACATCGTTGGAGGGGAAAGAAAGCGTGACAACGACATCGGCTTCGGAACGGTTGGACAAGGCGACTTCCGTTAGCGCCTTACCCCCCATCCCGTCATGCAACATGACGGAGTTTATTCTTGTCCGCACATTGCCGAAGACATTTCGCATCTGGCCGACGGTAGTCTCGGTGAGAATGTCGTTCGGAATGAACGCGCCTAATGGAATCAGGGAGACTCTGGGCCCTTCGGAGCCGAGAGTCACCCATGTGAGGTGATCGAACTCGCCGACGCTCGGCCCGGTCAGGCTGCTCCCCCCCCCGGTCGTGGCAAGGACGTAATAGTCGCGTCCATTACGGACATGCTTGGCGTACACATGCGTATGTCCCGCGAAGACCGTGTAAGGACGATCCGCGAGAAGCGCTTCGATCTCGAGCCACGCGGAGTCGGGAACGGTCTCAGCAGATTCCGGAGCCCACAGAGGATGGTGCAAAAAGACAAATGTCCACCGCACATCCTTGTGCTGGGCAAGCGTTTGGCGGACGTATGCGACTTGATCGCTCGAGATCCGCGCCTGGGACGGGTCTTCGGAATCCAAAGAGAGGAACAATGCGTTACGGTGCGTGAAGTGGTAATAGAGCCGTCCGCGGCGCGCCTTATATTCGGCGATAAGCGTATCATTGGTCAGGTCATGATTGCCCGGAACAAAGAAAAACGGCCGCTCCAAAAGCGCGAGTTCAGCGTCCAAATCCGCATACATGGCCTGAATGATTTCCGGATCGCGCGTGTACCCTTCAATAAGGTCGCCAACGCACATCACGAATTCCGGCTGCAGCTGGTTCAGGTGGGCGATCGCGTCTGCAAAAACGCCTGGACGATATCCTCCGTTCCGATCGGCCAGAATCGCAAACTGAAGCCGGTCATCCGTCGACGGAATGCCCCCGCGCGTCCACGGAACGGGCGAAGCCGTCACATCGCCCTGAAAAGCGCCGGCTCGCATGTTGCCAGCGCACGCGGCAAGCCCGGCCATTGCCGCGACCATCGTCAGAATCAGGAAAATGCCGCGCGCTCTTCTCATCATACCATCTCCTCTCCCGGACCTGAGAAACCTGGCAGCGCAGTCTACACGCCGCAATGCATGCATCAAAATTGTAAGCGGATACAGCTCCCCAGTCAACGGGCCGGCGGGCGCGAAAATCGCTCCTTCTTGGAAGACGTTTGCCTTTTTCGGAGAACAAGACGCAACGAACACCGGAAAAATGTTGTTGGGTCTGAGCGGGCAAGCGATTTTCTTGACCACGGGGCGTTTTTTCATTATCCTATGGGGCATATATGTAACGTACGGTAAATCGCGAGGGCGTTTTGTGGGCAGGCGGCGCGCAGGACCGGAAGGTGCTGGACAGGACAATGAGACGAAGCAGCGTCTCGAGGAAAGCGCGCTGCATTTGTTTTCGCATAAAGGATACGCCGCGACAAGCATTCGTGAGATCATCGAACGCGCCGGCGTGACCCGGCCTGTTCTTTACTATTATTACGAAAGCAAGGAAGCGATGTTCCGGCGCCTTCTGGAGAGCCGTTTCGAGGCGTTCTCCCGGGATTTGGAGGAAGCGCTGGCAAAGGCTTCCACGTTGCGTGAATCGCTTCGCGCCATGGCCTGGACGACCTTTCAGCACGCAGAACAATCTCCAGAGGCGGTTCGGCTCATCCTGCAAACGTTTTTTGCGCCGCGGCTGGATCGTCCCGACTTCGATGAGGACAGTTTGTGGGAACCCCGATTCAACCGGATCCGCGCCCTCATGGAGGCGGCCCGCCTTTCCAAGGAGGTGACCGCAGGCGATCCGGAGATATTGGCTCCG
>JAKJDA010000089.1:0-3466 GCA_022706165.1 Candidatus Hydrogenedentota bacterium
GCCAGCAACGCCACAAAATAACTGTCGTCCACAAAATAACGGCGTCCGAGCCGCATCGGTTCCTGCATCACGCGCCACGTCCATTCCAAACCGGAGCGCTGCATCCAGACCGGAGCCCGCCGCACCCGGCCCGCCGCGAAATCAAGCGCCGCGCCCACGCCCAACAGCACCCGGGCGCCGCTTTCGCGGTGGTGACGGTGCAGCCATATCTCTTGCCGCGGCGATCCCAGCGCCAAAAAACAAATGTCCGGCGCGGCATCGCGAAGACGCTTCAAGACGTCCTGCAACGTCGCGGGATCATCCTCGAACCGGAGAGGCGGACTGTACGCGCCCGCCACGCGCAAGCCCGGATTCGTCTGTTGCAAAAGGCGCGCGGCTTCATCGGCAACGCCGGGCGCTGCGCCCAGCAGATAAATGGAATATCCTCGTTCGGCGGCATAGGCGCTGAGCAGCGGCAGCAAATCCGATCCGCTGAGTTTTTCCCGCAACGGCTTGCCAAACAGCGCCGCCGCCCACAACAGGGGCATCCCGTCGGCCAAGACCAAAAAGGCGTTGTCGTACGCGGCGCGAAACGCGGCGTCCTTGTGGTAGCGGCATACGTGATCGACGTTGGGCGTGACGATGTATCCCGGCTCGCCCGAAGCGATGCGCGCGGATACCTGCGCGCACACCCCGGCGAAATCCAGATTGGAAATCCGCATCGACAGCACGTCGGTCTGCTCGATGGGAAGCAATCCGTCCGGGGGCGTCTCGCGCTGATCGGTGGCGCCGGTCACGGTGTGCGTTCTCCTACGGGGCGCGCGGGCGTCCCCACCGCAATGGTCTTCGCGGGGATGTCTTTGGTGACCACGCTGTTGGCCCCAATAACGGCCCCGGATCCGATGCGGGCGCCTTTGAGAACGCAGACCCCGCGTCCTATCCATACGTCATCGCCGATGTGAATGGGCGCGGCCGTATGCGGCTGGAACCGCATGGGCCCCGCGTCCAGCCGCATGCCGTGGGCGGCGTCCCGGATGCTGGCGAATTCCCCCATCATGACATGATCGCCCATCGCCACTTCGTCGTAGGCGGTAATGACCGTATGGTCGTTGATGGTGCAGTTGCGCCCAATGACGATTTGGCCTTCTCCTTGGGTCTCCAAAAAACAGCGGCGGCCGATGCGCGTGCCGGATCCAATGTGGATGTTCCCCGTGCCCTCGACCGTTATCCATCCGATGAATTGGACGCCCGCTTCGACCCGTCCGCGCAACCGGCTGCGGGCCCACGCCTCGTACACGAACCGCGCCGCCCTCAGCCGGATCGGCTCGACGGCGCGCATCGCCACGCCCACGCCCTGGGCCAATCGGGATCGCATCCGAACCAGTCGTTGCGGCAGACGCACGCGGCTCACCTTGCCGCGCGGCGTGCGCGTGCCGCGGCTCTGACGCCAGGCGTCGCGGACATCAGGCGCCGGCGTCCTTCGTTTTGTTCTCGTCGTTCTCGTCCAGCAGCATGATGACGGGAGGATCGTCTTCCGCATCGGCGACGGCTTCCATCGGGACTGCCTGTCGACGCGGCGCCGCGGCAAACGCCTTTTCGCTGTCCGAATAGGCATAGTACAGGTCGCGATTTTCCTTGAGATATCCGCCGCGCGTCGGCAGCACCCCATTCAACACGATGCCCACGATGTTCGCGCCCACTTGTTGCAGTTCCACGAGACACCGGCGCAGCATGCCAAGATTCGACGTTTCGACGCCGGCCACCACCACCAAGCCGTCCACGACCGGAGCCAGCAGTTTGGCGTCGGCCATGAGTAGACTTGGCGGCGTGTCGATAATCACGTGTTCAAAGGCCTGCTCGGCGCGTTCGAGGAAATCGACCATCTCGCGCGAAGCCAACTTGCCGATCAGTTCCTGCGCGTGATGGCCCGGACCCAGCGTCATGAGGTTGGGATGCGTCGCGGGGCGCATGAACTCCGCCCCGAGAGCGCCGTCGCAGAGAATTTCGCTCAACCCTGCGGCGGGCTCCAGCCCCAAGGCGATCTCGACGGCCGGCGCGCGTGACGCGATGTCGAGCAACAGCACGCGCCGGTTCGCTTCGGCCAGCGCGATGGCCAGGTTGCACGCCACCGAGGTTTTGCCGTCGCCGCGCGACGGACTCACCACCAGGCACGTGTTCAATTCCGCCGATCCTTCCGGCGGATAGATGATGCGCGTGATGACGCGCCGGTATTCGTCGGCGATCGTCGATCCCGGATAGTCCACCGTCAACAGCGGCCCATGCGCCGGAACGGGCATCTGGTCCACGCTGGCATGGGGCACGGCCGCCAACACCGGCAAATGGGTGACCGAAGCGACGTCCTGCGCCGTACGCAGTTTCTGATCCGTCAACTCCCGCCACACGCCGCCGCAAAAGCCCAGCCCCAGCCCGCCCACCAGTGCCAGCGCCATGAACTGCAAGCGCTTGTCGCTCTTGGGTTCAACGTCCGCGCTCACCTCCGACGGCACCTGAAAACCGGCCGGCGCATTGCTTTCCACGTCGATTTGATAGCTCTGGTCTTCGGCTTGCTTCAGCTTGCCCTGCGTGTCCGCGATATTCTGCTTAAGCTCCTCGATCATCATCTCGCGCTTCTTGGCTTCGATGAGTTGATCGCGGTTGTCGTCGATGTATTTCTGGAATTCGGTCTCGCGCCGCTTGGCGTCTTCGACGGACCGTTGCGCTTGGGCCGCGGCCTGCCGGACCGTCTCCATGACGGATTCCAGCGCTTCGGCGCGCGCTTCGCGCATCACCTTGTTCGCCTGATTCGTCAAGGATTCGCGCGAGTCCGTCAGCACTTTCAACTGAGGAGCGTCGGGCTGATAGCGGTCCTTCGAGACGGCGATCTCCTGTTCGACTTTGGCCAGTTCGCCCCGGACAATGCCCACCACGGAACTTGAGAGAACCTTGTCTTCGATATTGAGCCCGTACAGCGGGGCGTCCGGGTTCTTCTTGAACTGGGCCTGGAGTTCCTCGGCCAGCCGGAGGATTTCCTCGTATCCGCGCAATTGGGTCTCGGCCGTGCTGCGTTCCGCCTTGGCTTTCGTGAGATTTTCGTGGTACGACTGCATCTCGCTGATGTGCGCGTCCGACTTGGAGCCAAAGGGGATGCCCGCTTCCTTGTACAGCGCGCTCAGCCGTTCCCGCTGCAGGTTGAGTTCGGCCTCGCGATCGCTGCGCAGTTTTTGCAACTGCGCGAACCGTTCCGAATCGCTGGTGCGGGCGCGGCCCGTGGCAAACTTCGTGTACTGGTCCACGATATTCTTCACGACCGTGATCGCGGCCTCGCGATCCTTGGCGCGGCAGGAGACCGTCACCAGTTCCGTGCCTCGTTGAATGCGCGCGCCGACCTTGCGTTGCAAGAATTCCAACTTGTCCGGTTCCGCCTTCAGCCACGCCAAGGCCTGCACTTCGGGCTCGTTCAGCACGCGCGTCAAAATCGAATTGTCGA
>JAKJDA010000089.1:3476-9317 GCA_022706165.1 Candidatus Hydrogenedentota bacterium
TGATCAAGTTCACTTGCGTGTTGATGTATTTCTCGTAATTGGCCGAAAGTTGCCGCTGGCCTTCGTTGCCCAGGATCGTCGGCGTCTTGGCGAAAAACTGTATGGTCTGCGTGGCCTCATACTCCGGCGGCGTGGCCAGATACGCCGCGATCATGCCGGGAACCGCAACGGCCACGAAAAGGCCCGCCATCAACGGAAGCCGCAGCCGAAACAGGCGGCCAAAGTTGAGATGCCGCTCTTCCCGGGCCGCACCGGATCGCTCTTCCGGAAGGAAGGTGGCGAGATCGGTCGAGTACTCTGTGGACATAGGCGCTCCTATGGAGTTGTGGGAAGGGTCGATAGGGTCCCCAGCAGCGAGCCGAACGAACGCAGATTCTCGAGGGTCGTCAAGGTGGCGTTCGTCGTTCCCGATCCGGAGAAGAGCCGCTCGTACCGGTCGCGGACGTAATACGTGTCGTACGCTTGGTTGTACAAGCTCAAGATCGGCGACACCGTGCCGGTGAAGCGGGTGACGATTTCCTGCAATCGGACCGCGCGCTTGCGAGGCACATAGACGATGTCGCCCGGCTTGAGCGGCATGTCCTTGCCGCCGTGGAGTATCTGACGCACGTCGACCCGCTGCACGTCGGTGCGCTCGGGATCGATGGGGCGTATCAGAACCACATGCTTGATCCGCGCCGTCGGGAAGTTCGGTCCGCCGGCCTGCGTCAACAACTGCAGCAGCGTCATGCCCTCAGTCAACTGAAACACGTCGGAGCGGCGAACCTCGCCGATGAGATACACCAGGTTGACGCCTTCGGGCACGTAGACCACGTCGCCCGGCAGCACGGGCGTGTCGGCGGCGTGGGGCCCCGACTTCGCAAGCCCGCGCAGATCAAAGTCCATCACCTCGCGTTGATCGCCCTTGTGGCGAATGATCAAGGCCTTCGTGAGTTGCCCCTGGGCTCCCACGAACGAATCGCCCCCCCGCGTGGAAATGCGCAGACCGCCTGCGTCGTTGACGGCCTCGAGCACGGTGATCGGCCTGCGGTACGGATACGAACTCGGCCGGTTCACCTCGCCCATCACGTAATACAGCTTGCTGGCCGAATCGCGGACGGTGACGCTTACTTGGGGGTTTTTGAAGATGCCCGAATACGCCTTCGCCAGATCGGCGTTGACCTCGTCCCGGGTTTTGCCCGCGACGGCCACGTCGGGAATTTGCGGCAAGGAGATGCGTCCATCGTATCGGACGACGATCCCCTGCTGACTCAGCGTCGGATCGTCGAAAGAACGGAAATCGATCACGTCGCCCGCGCCCAGCCGGTAGTCGTCCACCGCGTCGTCATCCGCCGATCCCGCCGTTTCCTCGGATCCCGCTGCGACGTTTTCCTCCGCCGCATTCGGAAGCGGAAGAATCTCGCTGGTCTTCACCACAAGGCGGTCCGCATCGTCCAGCGCGACGGCCGCCGAGGCGCTTTTCGGCGCTGGATGCGTGGCGCACCCCGCCAGAGGAAGCATTGCCGCCGCCATGATCCACAGCCAACGCGCCATGCGCGCGCGCTTTGACAAAGCGAGTTTACGAATCAAGCCGGTCCCCCTTCCCTGGCATGCTCGCGCCCCGACCATGCCTTTATTGTCTCTACTCCGCCCGCTGATCTTGCCTGGTCTTGCCAATATTATACGCATCAATCCGGCGCAGAAGCGAACTGTAACTGATGTCCAGCATCGCCGCCGCCTTGCGACGGTTCCACAACGTCATGCGCAACGCCTCTTCGATGAGACTGCGTTCCGCCGCTTCCACCGCGTGCCGCACCGCCTCTTTCAACGACGGCAATCGCGGAGGCTGGGCGTCTCCTTTTTCGGCAACCTTTCCTGGCTGGTGAAGCGTCGGCGTCGCGCGCCGCGCGTCTTTGCCCGCCGCCGGCAGGCCCTGCCCCAGCGGCAAATCCTGCGCCTCTTCCAGCAACGTTTTGGGGTCGCGCGTGGCAACGAATTGCTTGACGCGCGCCGCCAATTCCCGAACGTTTCCCGGCCATGGAAGATCGCACATGCGCCGCACGGTTTCGCCGTCCACCGGCTGGTAATCCTTGCCCAGCTTGGCGCTGAAATGATAATTGAAATGCTCCGTGAGCAGCGGAATATCCTCTGCCCGGCTCCGCAGCGACGGCATGCGAACGATCACATCGCTGAGCCGGTAAAACATATCCTCGCGCATCCGCCCCAAACGGACAATATCGTCCAGCGCGATATTCGTCGCCGCGACAATGCGCACATCCGTCTTTATCGGAGTGATGCCGCCAATCCGCATGAACGACTCCCCATCCAGAATTTGGAGGAGCTTTCCTTGTATAGCATACGAGGTTTCCGCAATTTCGTCAAGAAATATCGTGCCCCGGTTGGCCAATTCAAAGCGGCCCGGTTTCGACGATCGGGCGCCCGTGAACGCGCCCCGTTCGTACCCAAATAGCTCACTTTCCAGGATGCTTTCCGGAATCGCCGGACAATTCACCTTCACAAACGGCTTTCCGTACCGGGGCGAGAGCCGGTGCAGCATGCGCGCCGCGATATCTTTTCCGGTTCCGCTCTCGCCCGTGATCAGCACGGTAAGGTCGGAACGCGCCAAGCGTTGAACCAGTTCATTGGCTTCACGAATCGCCTTGCTGATTCCCAGAAGCCCTTCGTGCAGTGGCATCCGGATCAAAGCCGCTTGATCGGTCGTGGACAACACGCTCATGTCTCCCGCATCGGCGCTTATCCCCTGAAGCGCCTTTCCGAACGAATGGAATTCTTCCCCTCTTCAACAATCATATGGTATTACTCTATTCATACCCTTCATGAAGTCCGGCTCCCTGACGCGTTGCGCAGATCCGCCCGCCACCCCTCCGCGCATATTCATCGTACGGCCCTACTAATATTAGCACAAATCAACGTCGTGCGCCTATCTCGCGCAGGCGCCACAGTTTTTTTGATCGCTGTCACGGGAGATCGCGGAGGGAGGGGGTGGGGCGGCACAATTTTCCGCCCAGCGTTTTGCCTGTGGCGCTTCCTCGCAGACGCCACAGCGGCGAATGGGGCGCCGCACTACTTTCGTTGGGATCGCGGACGCGCGCCCCGTCTGCGTTTCCCCGGGAATCTGGCAAAAAACGCGTTGTGTCTATCGAGCAGGAAGCGGCTGCGAATCAGGCGATGGACCTGGGGGCGGGGCGGCGTCAAATCCGCGGCGTTGTTCTCTCAAGGCTCCCTGGTTCGGACCTGGGAATCCGTTCCGATCGGATGGAGGGCCCCATTGCCCCGGACGCGGCCCCGGCCCTTCCATGCCTTGCCCTTCTGATTCCGGCGCGCGCCGTCCGCGGAGTCCGGGCTGCGGACCCTGCATGCGGGCCCGCTGGATCATCTGTCGCAGACGCCCTTCGAAATCCTGTAACGCCAGGTATAGTTTGGCGCGTTGCGCCGTGTTGAAGTCGCCCGCCATGCGATTGAAACTATCCAGCCTTGCCTGGTGCAGCGCCTGTTCTTTGGCCATGAGTGCATCCAATTTCACCTGGATATCGGCTTCCGGCGCGTTTTTCCGGATGGATTCCCGAAGCGCCCGCATCGCTTCTTCCCGCTCCCGATGCAGCGTGCGCATGACTTCTCGGTCCTGTTTCATGCGGCGGACCAGCAACACCGTTTGCTCCTCGTCGAGACCCAATTCCTCCGAAACCTGAACGGCCCGAAGTTGATCGATTATCTCGGCCATTTCGGCACGATCCTCGGGGGAGGGTTGCGTCTCCGGAGAGGGTCCCGGAGGGGAGCCGTGCATCGGTCCGGGGCGCGGCGCGGCGCCGTCCGTTTGCTGCCCGCATGCCGCCGTAGTCGCCAACAGCCCGCATGTCAATGCGGCCAACATCCACCAAAGCATATGCGGTTTCATGTTCTTTTCCTTTCTTGCATGCGCCCGGAAAGCAGTGCTTCCAAGACGTTGGACTCGCCCGGCGCAAGGGTCTGCACGAGTTCGTCTATGCTGGTTCCGTCGTCCACGACGGCGGCGAATTCCTGAAACCAGCCCTGTCCCGCCAATCCCGCCAGCAAAGCGCCGTTTTCCGTCGCCGTGTCCATGCTGGAAACGGCGATCGCCCAGTCGTATTCCTCGGGAAGGGGCTCTCCCCAAGCCAATCGTCTCGCAAGATCTTTTTCCAGCGTGACGGGCGATATCGACGGCGACAAAACGTCGCCCGACGCCGGGCCGTGCGCCACAACGGGCTGGACAGGGCGCGGCCGTTGCCAGTGCCATACGAGGGCCGCTCCCACTGTTATCGCCGCCACAGCCGCCCAGGAGACGATGGTCCGGACGTTGCGGGAGGGGAATGGGCGGATGGGCGAGGCTTCGCGCACATGATCCAGCACCCGCGCGGCAAAGTCCGGATGCGGATCAGGCGTCGGCAACGCACGCAACGCCAAGGACAAGGCGCGCAGTTCTCGGTGCCGTTGCGCGCACGCCGGACATTGCTCGAGATGATGCGCCACCGCTCTTCCATCCCGCGCTTCACCGTCGAGATACGCCGACAGCTCTTCTTTCACATCCCTGCAATTCATAGGTTCGCTCCGCCTATCTTCAAGACCTGCTCCCGCAATTGTTCGCGCGCCCGGGCAATCCGGCTCTTCACCGTTCCCGCAGGGCAATGCGTGATGCGACCAATCGTGGCGTAATCAAGTCCGTCCATCTCGCGCAACACCAGAGCCTCCCGGTGTTCCGGCGACAGGGCCTCCATCGCCTGCTCCACGATCGATTCCACTTCGCGCCGCCGGGCATGCGCGCCGGGTCCGGGGCGATGGTCCGCCACCGGCAACTCCCGGGCATCCTCCCGGATAAGCGCAAGGCCATCCACCCGGCGGGCGGTATCGCGCAGGAAATTCAACGTCAGGTTTCGGGCAATCCCAAACAGCACCGTCGAGAACTTCGCCTTGGGCTCCAATCGATTCAGATGCCGGTAGATGCGCACAAAACTTTCTTGGGCCAGTTCCTCTGCGTCGTCGACGGTGCGCGTCATGCAGCGGCAGAAACGGAGGATGGGCGTCTGATAACGCGTCACCAGGGCCGAAAATGCACGCATATCGCCCGCGCGCGCCCGCGCCACGAGTTCCCAGTCGCTGTCTTCATTCATGCGTCCGAGCACCTCGCTCATGCATGTTGAACCCTGACGGAAAAAGGAAGTTCCAACGCTGCGCAGTTCCCGGAGTCGGGTCGGCGCGATCGCCCCAATGGCGGGCCACGCCTGCGGCAGGGAAGGGGGCTATCCCGACTCGGTTTCCTGGCGAGCTGCGGAACACAGAGCGGTCATCATCGTGTGCAAGGCATGGGCTTCATCGAGAAAGGGGCGGATTGTTTCGGGAGAAGCCAGTTCCGCGCCGATGAGCAGGCGGAGCCAATAGCCGAGTTCTCGGCTGGCGCGGCGCGCGGACTCCAATCGCGATAAATGCGTCCGCTTGCTGTGGCAGTTGAAGGCCTCGGCCACGTCCGCGCCGATATCCGTGCTCAACCCCGTCACGCGGTCCACTACATGCCGCGGCGCGTTGGCGGGCAAGAGCGCAAGCAACTGCACCACCGCCACCGCGAATTGGAAAGACCTTTCTTCCACGTCGCGCGGATCGCGATCGTCTTGACCCTGTATGCGCGCAATACGAATTGAGAGCCCCTCCCCTTGGCGCACCGTTTCCTCCGAGGCGACGGCCCGCGGCGCGTGCTCTTTTCTCTCCATGTCGATGGTATACGGAATCCCGCAGTTGTGCAACCCCCCCCAGCCAGGGCTATCGCATTAAAATCTGAGTTCCGGGCAGACCTTGGCTCGTTTGTGATTTGCTTCCCCTTTTCGTTTGGTC
>JAKJDA010000008.1:0-10744 GCA_022706165.1 Candidatus Hydrogenedentota bacterium
GCCTTCTTGTCGATACGTCCCGCGATCTGAATGACCTTGAGCCGCAGCAACGGAATCAGGCCTCGTTCGCGTCCGCGCTCCATGTGGATGAAGCGCCCGATGAGTTGCATCGCCCCGTTGCGAGTCGCTTCCACGCCGAGGTATTCCGTCGCGGAATCCTCGATGCTATGCGCCTCGTCGAAGATAACGCGCTGATACGCGGGCAGCACGGCGAGCGTCGTGAAGTTGCCCATCTCGTGTTTGACCGCAAGGTCGCTGAAGAGCATGTGATGATTCGCGACAATGATATCAGCCTTCGCGAGTTCGCGCCGCGCTTTGCTGACAAAGCATTTCGCCAGGTGCGCGCAGTGCGTGAAGTTGCAGGCGTCCGCTTCCGAACACACCCGCTCCCACACCGGACGCGGCGGCACAAACGGCAGGTCCGAGAGACTGCCGTCCTTGCTCGTTTTGATCCACTCCGACAGCGCGTTCAACGCGGCCTGATCGCCCGCATCGTCGAACAACGCCGACTCCGACAGCGCGCGCTCGAATTTGCGCCAGCAAACGTAATTGTGCCGCCCCTTCACGAGGACCGCGTTGAAAGGACGTTGGAGGCATTTCTCGATGACCGGCACGTCTTTGTGGACGATTTGCTCCTGCAAGTTGATCGTGCGCGTCGAGATGACCACGCGCTCTTTGTTGTCCAGCGCCCATTCGACGGCGGGCAGTAGATACGCAATGGTTTTGCCGACGCCCGTCGGCGCTTCGATGACCTCGATCCCCTCGTCATTGAACGCGCGCACGACGGCCCGCATCATCTCGGCCTGCTGCGGACGTAGTTCGAAGTGCGGCAATGCCCTCGCGAGCGGACCGTCCGCCGTCAGAACCGCGGCAAGCGCGGCGGAATCGAGATGGGCGCGCCGCGTATCCGTCAACGGTTCGACGACCACGTAGACGCGCTCGACCGCGTTGTCGACGATGTAGACGCCAATGCCGTTGAAGCCGAAGACCGACGCGAGTTCGAGGTCTGCCTCCGACGGTCCGATGCCGCCCGATGGATGGTTGTGGACGACGACCGATCCCTTCGGGATGCCTTCGAGAAACGCGGGCGCCGCGCCCTCGTGCCCACGCGACACCACCCGCACCGACTCGACCAAACCCTCGCCGTTCACCGTCCCCGCGAAAAAGACCTCGCGCCCGCCCGTCTCGCGAATCGACGCACGCATCGACGCGAGCGCCCGTTCGGTGAAACGTTGCGCCGAAGGTTCGCCTATCTCGGAAGGCATTGACGGAGTCCCGTGTTCTTGAAGAATGACGATGGCCCGGCATGCGCAGCCGGGCCGACCTATACGATGCCTGCAAACACGGCAAGAGCCTATATCATTGCGGCGACCAAGACAAGGCGGGCCCGGCAAGGCTCATCGCGATCGACAGGGTCCAAGCGGATGCCGCCAATACGGCGAGCATGCAGATCGCGTTGGGCCAGATGCGGCGGTTCCCCCCGTCGAACGCCCCTCGCGTGTTGCCTCTGCGGAGACATCTCGCCGGAAAACGGCCTTCCAACGGCTCCCTGCGCCTTCCGCGCCGCCTACGGATTGCGCGCGAACAGGCCGGAAAAAGCCGTCAGCCTTGCGCGATCGGACCCGCCTCCGCTTTTTTCACAAAAAAGTCGATAACGCGATTCAGGCGAACAAAACCCAGGGCGCGAAGCTCGGCAACGTCCTCGGGCTTGATGAGCCGCATGGCGCGAATCAGCGCGAGGTATGCTGCGGCATATGCGACGACGATGGCGGCCATTCCGGCCTTTCCGACATGCGGTAGGAGCGGATAGGCGGCTCCCGCCAGGAGGGTCAGCAAGAGACAAAACCGGGCGAAAAACGCTTGGGGAAAATAGATGCCTCCGATAAGGCGCGACACGACGTACAACCGGATGGGGATGGTGAGAAAAAACGTTCCAAAAACGGCGCCCACCGCGCCATACATGCCGTACCGCGGGATGAGCAGATAGTCCAGCAGGAGATTCACGCCGATCGTCAGCAACATGAGCGGCTGCATGTTGAGGATTTTTTCTTTGACCACGATGGCCATCGACAACGGAACGGAAAGTAGCCCCTGCATATGGACAAGGAAGAAAAGCGATGCGATGGGGCCCGCCTCTTTCATCGGGTCGCCGAACAAGAGTCCGATGAGACGCGGCGCCGCGAAGAAACCAAAAATCGACACGGGCAGCACCGTGACGATGAGGGCCTTGTAATATGTGGCGATGAGCTTGGGCAGGCAGCCTTTGTCGCGCGAATAGGCCTCCGCGAAGCCGGACGTGAAGAGCGTCTGAAGACCCGAAGGCAGAAAGGTGATCAGTTGCAGCGGCAGGACGCAGCCCAAAGCGTACCACCCCACGACCGATTTCGAAAAGAAGACGCCGAGGAAAAACAATTCGGAATACTGCCGCATGAATACGTTCGCGATCGCGTTGATGAAGCTGGCCGACGCGATCTTGAGCGTTCGCCGCTTGCCGATGCCGTGACGCGGCGATTGCCAGTCGAGTCCACGCAAATACCGGCGCAGCAGGAACGCCTCGACGATCGCCACGGAAGACAGCGTCCCAATCTGTATCCAAAGCGCTGTATGGGGCGTTGGATGCGGCTTCAGCAACGCCAGCAACAAGGAAAACCACAATAGCCCCTGAATCAGCGAAAGAGCCGACGTGGTGCGCACCTGAAACAGAGCCGTAAACGCATCGTCCATGAGCGTCTTGAACATGCGGGCCGCCGTGAAACCGACCACGATGATCAAGAGCGAACCAAACGCCACGTTGAACCAGGCGTCGAACTGGGGACGCATGACGAACAGCAAAACGCCGGCGCCCGTAACAGCCCCCATCTGTAGAAGGCCGGTCTTCAAAACCATTCGGACGATCCCCGCCCGATTCTTGTCGACCATCAATTCGGGAACGAAGCGGACCAAGGCCGTGTTCAGGCCCAGTCCGCAAAAAATGATGAGCGTCTCGCCAATGGTCAGGCACAGGCTGAGCACGCCGTACTTTTCCGGACCCAGCACGCGGGGGGTGAATATTTGGACGCCGAGAACGACGAGAAACAGGACGGCCTTGTTGAGAATGGCCCAAGTCGCCCCGCTAACCACCTTGTGCGAAAAGAACGCGCCTTCTGGCGCGGAAGTCGAACCGGCCGGATCCGTCATGGCGCGGCGCGTCCCGATTTCACAGCGCGCACTCCTGCGGCCAGCGCTGTTTCTTCACCCAATGGTAGAGCGGCTTTCCCCTGGCGTCTTCGATGCGCAGCGTTGCATCGTCCTCGATAAAGACGCCTTGCCGCCGCCGGACGCGAACGGGCAGACGGACGGTCTTGACGAGACGCGTCGCTCGTTGGGGCGGATGCAACTCGGCCAGCAGCGCGTATAGTTTCGCCGTCCAGCCGCATACGGGCATGATGTCGCGCCAATCCGGAGGGGCTTTGGGCGTGCGCAACGCGCCAAACCCCTCGGCCGTGCGGAAAGCGCCCGACGGCAACGCATACTCCAGCGCCCGTGCGACGTGGGGAGCGACGTCTGCTTGGGTCATAAATCCCGCCCGCAAGCGGCACAGCAGCGTTCCCGCGAACGCGCCGGGAAAAAACGGCAGGAAAGAGGCCGGGCGCGAAGCAAAAACAAGACGTGGCGCGGGGCCGTCCAACGCAGCGTTCCTCTCAAGGAAACGATTCAGCTTATCCGCCGCCTGTTGCAGCGAGGCGTCATCCAAGCGCTTATGCGCCTCAACCAATGCGGGCAAGCAACGCGCGGCAAGATAGACGCTTGCCGCATTACGGTTGCGTTGCGTCAGCGGCATTGCCCCGTCGAGAACCCCGGCGCTTTGTTGTGCGCGGACCAGGGAAGCCGCCGCGCCGGAGACGTAGCGCTCGACCTTTTCCCAGGTTCCGGCGCACGCCGCGTATCCCATGAGCAGTTCCATGGCAGCGGCGACCGAACAGGGGGCGTAGTCCGTGAACTCGCTGGTTTCCCAGTCGTTGAACGTTTGCAGCAGCTTGTTCCACAGTTCTTTGAGCAGTCTTCGCTCAATGTAGAACTCTATCGACCGCGCGATGCCAGAGGGGACGCCGCGGCCTGCCTTCTTCAGATACCGCAGCGCGCGGCATGCCGCCGCCAGGGCGGCTGGTTCGTGCGGCATGCCGCCCTCGAAGGGGTTGAACTCGAAATACGAATTGCGGAACGCGCCGTTCTCGAGTTGCGCGGCGGCGAGAACGCTCAGGTCTTGTTCGATGCGATCCAGATACGCTCCATCGCGCGTGGCGCGATGCATGGCGATCGCGGCGTCCAGCAGCGCTTCATAACGCCAATCGAATCCGGGGCCGCAGTATGCCATGGACGTGTTGCGGAACCCGATGACCGGGCCGTAGTGCCCGTCCTCGTCGCGGATGGTCTCCAGCCACGCCTCGGCGCCCGCGACGGCGGAGGCGATGCCGGGCGTTTGAGAGGGCGCCGCGTTGATCACGGTGGACACGGAATCACCTCTTTTCCAATTCGTATACGAGCGTCTTGCTGACATAACGCGACCACGATTGCGTCGCGAACCGCTGGTCGCGCCAGTCGATGATCCAGTCTCCCAATCCGTGCCAACGGAGTTTCCGGCATAGACGTTCGGCGGTCGATACGATCTTCACGGTTGCGGGCTCCAGCCCCGTCAGCGATCGGATGCGGAACCCCGCATGTTGAAAAAGCGTCGCCGCTTCCTTCGGCTCGAACTTGCGCTCGGGGCCGTAGTCCCAATTGCGGCCAAGCGCATAGTTCTTGCGCAAGGTCCGGCGATAGCGATAAAGATGCGGGTAGAAACGATTTGAAACGACAACCATCGCCGTCCCGTCTGGCTTGAGCACGCGATGCATCTCGCGCGCGAGCGGCAACGGGTCTTCAAAATGGCCAAGCCGCTCGTAGCAGGAGATGACGTCGATCGAGTTGTCCGGAAGGGGAATGCGAATGGCGGCATCGTCCGGATTCACGGGAAACGCGATCGCATCGGACTTCACGATCCCGCGCAGCCGCTGGCGCATGAAATCGGCGATGCCTTCCGTGAGATCATAGGCATACAGCGCGCCGATGTCCGGGGTGCACGCGTTGAGTAGCTGTAGCGCGAGGTCGGCGTTGTGCGAAAAAATATCCAGCGCCGCCGGTTTTTTGCGTCGCGCGATCAACATGCCCAAACGGTCGATCATGTAGCGGAACTTGGGCGAGAAGCGCGGGTCAGGGTTGACGTGCAGCGTTTTGCCGTCGATCCCAATTCCCTTGTACCACAGAATCTTCTCGCGGAAATCGGCGAGCTGCCGCAATTTCCATACATGGGGACGAATGTCGGGGTGGCACAGCTTATCCGCGCCGCCGACGGCGTTGAAACTGATGACTTCGTCCACGGATCGGCGCTCGGGAACGGCGGGCTCGTCGTCGCGATAGCCCAGACAGACAAGCCCGAAATTCTGCAAATGCTCCGGCGCATGAAGTGCCGCTGCAACGCCCCGAGGACTGCGAATGCCGCCGAGGTAGATCGCGCCCAAGCCTTCCGCTTCCGCCGCAAGCAAAAGACCGTAGATGGCCATGCCCGCCGTGATCACCGGCGTGCAGCAGGGATTCCGGCTCTCCATCGTCGTGTCGTAAAAAACGGCGATAATTGCCGGAGCGTCGTACAAGTAGGATTGCGCTTCGTCATCGCCCAGCCGCGACATGCGGGCCTTGACCGCCGGATCTGTGACAATCACGAAATGCCAAAGCTGGCGGCCGCATGGACCAAGCGCCGAATGACGTCCGGCGGGACAGGGGTCTCCTGGAACAGGCGCGTGCTGCGCCGCTCCATGGAAAGACGCCAAAAAGCTTCCGCAGGCGACGGGCGTTCCATATGCCCAGGCATTCTCCCCCGGCAAACCGGCCAAACCAGCATCTCATGCCCGCGCCCACGATAGACAAACGCCGCGCGTCTCTGCAACAGCCGGGCGAACGATCCTCGCGATCCTTCCCTTTTGCCCGAGAAGGCGCCGGGACGCAAGCGGCCCCGCGCGCCTCGCCGCCCCTTCTCAGAAAACGCGAAGCGTCATCGTCTTCAGGTAAGCGGTCTCCGGCATGGCCGCCAACACGGGATGATCGGGCGCGGCTCCCCGCGTTTCCAAAATCCACACATCGCGTTGAAGGGCGCGCGCGGCGCGCTTGATGGCCTCGAAAAACGAATCCAGGTCGACCGCGTGCGAACAAGAAGACGTGACCAAAAAACCGCCCGGCTCCACCGCCGCCATCGCATCGCGATTCAACGATTGATACAGGCCCAACGCCTTGGCGGCCGAGCCGCGCCCCTTTGCCAGCGCGGGCGGATCCAACAGCACGATATCGTAGCGATCGCCCCGCTGAAGCGTCTCCGACACATCGGCGCGCTCAAACGCGCACCTATCGCCCACGCCATTGCGCTCGGCGTTGCGCCGGGCATGGTCAATGGCCTGTTGCGAGGAATCCACGCCGAACACGGAGACCGCCCCCTGCAGCGCCAGCCGACAACTCCACAAACCGACATAGCAGTGCGCGTCCAACACGCGCGCGCCCGGGGCAAACGCGGCTAGACGTTGACTATTCCAACGTTGATCGAGGAACAAGCCCGTTTTCTGACCGCCCTCGAGGTCGGCCGTCAGAACCAAGCCGTCGATTTCGGCCGTGAGTTCGGCGGGAACCTCGCCAAAACGAATCGTCTCCGATCCCGCCTGAAGCCGAACCCCCGTCACGCCGTCCTGCGCCAAAAAGGCTTGCGCCAATTCATCGGCGCGTTGACGGTAAAACGAGCACGAGGTCTGCGCGCTCACAAGCCCCCCGTACCGGTCCGCCATCAAGCCGGGGAGACCATCGCTCTCGCCGTGAATCCAGCGATACGAGGTCTGTCCTGGAAATAGGCGCTGCCGGAAACGGAGCGCCCGGACAATTCGGTGCAGAAAAAAATCCGCATCGATGTCGACCGATTTGCGGGCCAGAATCCGGACGGCGATGCCGCCCTCGCTCTGGTAAAACCCTCGCCCTACGAGGCGTCCCGTTTCGGACACGACATCGACCACGGCGCCATCGGGCAGTTTGGGCATCACGGCGAACTCGTTGCGATACGCCCACAAATGTCCCCGCAGCAGACGGCGATCCTCGCGCGGCTTCAATATGACCTGGCATTTTTCGTGCATAGGGAGCGAAGTGTACCCCAAAAAAGGCGGCGATTGCCACCCGACGGCGCAGGCGGTCATGCCGTCGGCAACGGCGAAGCGAATAGCGTCGCATACACGGCGGAGATTTTCGCCGCGATGTCCTCCGGAGAATGCTTCGCGATCATCGCGGCGCGCGCCGCTTTGCCGAGACGCTTCCGCAAGATGGCGCTCTCGTACAGACGCTCCAATGCCTGGGCGAACGCCTCGGCGTTGTTATTCGGCACGATGAGCCCCGTGCGCTCGTCCTCTATCGGATGGGCGCTGCCCTTGCAGGCGACCGTGGGGCATGCCACAATGACGTCCTGCGACAAGATGCCGCGCAGGCCCGCAACCGTACACGTGCGAACCGTCTCCGCCCCCTTGACCGATCCTTCCGCCGCCGTGGCGACGATCCAACGCACGTCCGCATGTTTTCGCCTGAGACGCCGGACGGCTTCCGTCAGAAGCCCAAGATTCTGGTAGGCGTCAAGATTGCCGGCATAGACGATGGCAGGAGGGTCGCTGCCATACCGGGGTTCATCGAATGCGCGGGTCTCGACCGACGGCGGAACGACATGAATGCGTTCCGGTCTGCATCTTCGCAGCACGAGATAATCGCGCAACCGTTTGTGCGGCGTAATGATTGCGTCCGCCCGGCGCGGAAACGCCGTATCCAACCACCCCCCAAAAGCGCGCGCGGCGCGAAGGCGGCGGGGAAAGTAATACGGCAACTCATCGGTCATGGCATTGTGCGCATGGTACGCGATCGGACGGAAACCCGACGCAAGCGCTGCGATCAGCCCTTCGTAATTATGCGCATGCACGATGTCGATGCGCTGCTCGCGCACAACCTTTCGAAGCGCCGCCACAAGCGCGGCATCGAGCAGCGGCTTGACCAGCGACGGGCCCGCGCGGGTGCGGCGGACGCCGGGGATCGTCAGGGCCCGGTGCACGCGAATGTCCGGCGGCGGGTCGCCAATGCCGTATCCATACACGACCAGATGAACCTCGTGTCCGCATTGCTGGAGGCCCCGCGCCGTCGATTCCAGCAGCACTTGCGATCCCTGCGGCGCGGGATACGGGCACGCGCCCACGACGGCCACGCGCCACATTATTCGAGATACCCCAGATCGCGTAGACGCTTCTCCACGATGCGTTCCTCTTCGGCGGTGTAATCCTGCTCCGCGGGAGGATGGAAACCCTCGCCGTCCACGCCGCCCCGCACGCCAAGCAAGTCCGTTCCGTCCATCGTCGGCCCCGCGACGCCCAAAAGCCCCAAGACCGTCGGGGCAATATCCTCAAGCCGCACCGCGTCCGTGGACAGGGGCATGGACGACAAAAAAGCGCCGAAGGGGCGATGCGTGCCATTCATGCCCTTTTCCTTGCCGCCCAGGTATTCGTCGGGGCCGAGTTGCCGCATGCTTTGCCCGCCCCGGCTCCGCAAGAAACTGTACGAGTACCCGTTGTCCAACGCGGGCACGATGACAATGTCCGGGGCGCGGTCGACATGGGGCCCGTCGTAGACGCGCCCCCGCGGCAACGCGCGCGCCACCGGTTCCCACGATTCCAGCTGCGCGCACAACGCCAGACAGAAGCGCTCGTACTCTTCCGGGGCCACTTGCCCCTCCGGTTCGCGGTCACGCAGGTTGATGCGCACCGAAGGGAAATAATTGAGTTCCTCCGACCACGCCATCGTATGCGCCCAGTCGATCCCCGCGAAACGATCTTTGCTCTCCGCGCGCTCGGCCAACCCCTGGAACTGCCGGAACAGCGCGCCGCGCACGCGTGACGGCGTGGTCTTCAACGCAAGCTTCTTGAGCGGGCTGCCGCTCCGTCCCGTGAAACGCAAGTAGCCGTTTTCCGCGAGCCAATTGTTGATATGCGCCACGCGAGCGCCCGCGCCGCCAAACCCATGGTCCGAAACGATGAACGCCGCCGCGTCGGGCCCCGCCGCGTCGACAAGACGCCCCACGGCCGCATCAAGCCGCTCATAGACTTTTCGGATGGCATCTTTGTGCCCCGGGCGATGACGCGGCGATCGCGGGTCGTGAAACAGCCAATAGTGGTGCGCCACGGTGTCCGACTCGCCAAACACGGCCATGAAGAAGTCCCACGGCTCCCGGCGCAACAACCCCAGCGCGATCGCCTCCTTGGTCTCGATGCCCTGCAACAGGCGCGGCAACGCCTCGTTATGCCATCGCGGGCCGATGGAACTCTCCTGAAAGTCCGCGAAACGCCAGCCCCGCACGTGCGCAAACAGGTCCGGCGGATACACGAACGCGGAGCTGACCTGCGTCGACACGGGCGAATCGAAACCGGAAACCATGCACCCGTTCACGCTCTCGGGCGGGAACGTGCCGGGCACGCCGAGAACGCACACCCGCTTCCCCGCGTCCGAGAGGATGTTCCAGAGGGCAGGGGCTTTTCGGTGCGTGGCGTTCACGAATCGGATGTCGTAACGCCCCCGCACAAGTTCGGTGAAATCGAACATGCCGTGGCGTCCAGGACCAACGCCCGTGACGCACGTCATCCACGCCGGAAAAGTCGCCGGGGGCGTGGTGCTGGCGCACGCGAAGAACGCGCCGCGCGCGCGCAACGCCGCAAGACAGGGGAGCGCCCCCTCATCCATCCACGGTCCCAACAGCGACGGTTCCGCGCCGTCGAGGCCTATCAAGAGAACCCGCGCCATGGCTGCCTCACCTGTCAGGCGTTCGATGCCTGCGGCCCAATCGTCGCGGCCCTCGCGGGTCACGCATCCAGATGGGCGCGAAACGCGCGCTCGTAGCCCTCCAAATCGCCGCACTCGCCTGCGACGATCCGGCGCGTCTCGATCGAAAAGCCCCGGCCGATTGCGGCAAGGTCTTTGTGATCGAGAACCATCCAGGCCAACAACGCCGCGCCCATCGATGTTCCCTCCCGCAAATTCGTCAACGCAATCGTGCAATCGGGGCACAACGCCGCCAAGAGTTCACAGTACTGCGCGTTGCGCGAAAAACCGCCCTCGATAAAGACGTGCGTGCCTTTGCTCGCGCCGCAGCGGAAAAGCATCTCGCGGGTCTGAATGGCAAGACTCGCGTTGATCGCGGCAAGGTACCGCTGGCCAAGGCGCGTCAGCGGCTGCGCGGATCCCTGGCGCAGGTCCTTGAGCGAATGCGTCCTGTCCCCGTGAATCACGCGCGGCGCAGCGCCCGAAAAGATGCAGGCGTCCGGCAGCACCCCCGGCATCACAAACAAATCCTTGTCGCGCACAAGCGACGCGAGGGCTTCCGGGTCGCCGCAGTCTTTCTCGCGCGTGAGCGACGTGAACGCGTCGTATTCCATGCCCGCGGGAAAGATGCATGTCTTCACCGGACGGTTGAACGCGTCAAGATTGAAGAAGACCTTTTGCCGAATCTCCTCGTCCGAAAGCTCCGGCGAGTCGGCATGGCGCATGCCCACGCACCAGGTGCCCGTCGAATTCAAAATGTAATTGCGATGCCCCTGCGCCAAGTACGGCAAGAAGTTCGCATTCGAATCGTGAATGCCGACGGTCACCGCGCAATCCTCCGGCAATCCGCACG
>JAKJDA010000008.1:10754-15645 GCA_022706165.1 Candidatus Hydrogenedentota bacterium
CGATGTCCGGGCGGACCCGCCCCAGGCTTTCCCAAGGAGCCGAAAGCTTCTCGGGGAATTTATCCTCGACGCCCAACCCCTGCGCCACGGCGCTCCACCGGTTGTGCGCAATGTCCCACAAATAGCTATGGTTGCCCAGATAGGTTGGCTCCATCCCCCGACGTCCCGTCAGGAGATGCCCGATGTATTGCGGATAAAACACGATATGCCGGCAACGCGCCCAAGCCTCGGGCAAACGCGTCTTCACATAGAAAAGAGACTTCGCCAAATTGGCGAAACCGAAATCCGCCGTGCCCGTCGCGCGATGAAGTGCGTCGCGCTCGCCGAAGGTCGCGTAGAACGCCTCTTGCACCTCCGCGCCCTTCTCGCTGGTGTACGACAGCACCGGATACGCCAAGGATCCATCCTCGGCCAGCAACGCGCACGTCGCCCCGTGCGTCGTCACGCTGATAGCCCGAATGTCGTACTCTTTCGAAAACGCCGCAAGCGTCTGGGTGAACCAGCGCAGCAGATCATCGGTCCGCTCGATTTCCAGCCCATCCCGATCCGCCGTTTCCAGCACCGTGCGTTCGGTCGCCAGAATGGCAAACCCGCGATCATAAAGACTGACCTTCTTGTTCGTTTTTCCAATATCCAGAACGGCGGCGACGGATTGCTTCATGATTTCGGCTCCAACGATCCCTATTCGGCCCGGCGCATCGAAACGACGCTCCTGAACAAAATTGTACACAAAAGACGCCCGGCTTTCTGCTATTCAACCGGAGAACATGTGCGAACGCCCGCTCCTGTTTGCCGGATAGGCCTATGACTGTTCCCCAGGCATCCCGCGCCCGTCGGTCACCCAAACCCCTTGGGCCTCGCGGCGAACGGCACAGGGGACCGCGCCGGTAAGATCAAAGCGGGCGCAGTACGAGATGTCGTCGTCGAGCCCCACGCGGCGAAGCTTCTCGGCATGCGGGGCGGCGTGGAACAAGGCGTCCAGACCTTCCGCTTCAATGCGTCGCCGCCATTGAGCGAACTGCCCCGCCCCATGCCCAATGTCGCCGCTCATGCGCATGACCAGCGCCGCGGCGGCGGCCCAATCCTCCTGCGCGTCAAAATGCGGGTCCGTTGCAAGCCCTGCGGGAATGACCGCCACGTCGCGCCCATGCGATTGCGCACGAGCGATCACGGCCTGCGCATTCAGAGGAGTTCCCATGTACACCCCCGGCGCGCCCCACGACGCCACCAGACGCCCCGCGCCGGTGGTCGTCGTGAATACAACCGTCTTGCCGCGCACATCGCCGAGCAAACGAGGACTGTTGCCGCCGTCAAACCCTTCCGGAGGAAGCCCGCCACGCTCGCCGTACAGCAGCGCCCCTTCCAGCCGGTCGCGCGCGGCCCGCGCCGCATCCAAATCTCCCGTGACAAAAAGACGCGACGCGCCTGCATGCAACAACATCGCCGCCGTCGCGCTGGCGCGCAATGCATCCACAATGACGGCCACGCAACCGGATTCGGCTGCGTACCGGCACCCCGCTTCCCCCTCGATCAGATGAATCCTCATCGCCGATACTCCCGTGTACAGAACGTCCCGATCCTGTCGCCGTTGGCGTCCCGTTGATCGCGTGAACCCAATAAGACCCGGAAACAATACCAGAACGAGGGGGATTCGGGGAATATTCGCAAGATGCGCGGCGGACCCCTGGAAACAAAGAGAACGTCGCGGCGCGTCGGTTTTCACCGTTTTCGCCGCAATTCACGTCGGCCAACCGGTTGCGCTTACCGCCTCTATGCGATACACTGTTCGCGTGGGGGGCGATCTTTTGATCGATATGGCCGGGCAAGGCCATATGATCACGAAAGAAGGGAGCGATCATGACGAGACAGGATCAAGAACCCAGCAACGCCTCCCCCTTGGACACGGAATTGATGCTGCAGACCCGGGAAGGCGACGCCTCCGCCTTCGAACAGATTTACAGCCGGCATTACCGGAAAGTATTGAATTTTTTCTTCGCCATGAGCCGAGATGCCGGCCTTGCCGAAGACTTGTGCCACGAAACATTTCTGCGTATTTGGAAATTTCGAGGCCGATACGCGGCCACGGGGCCTTTCGTGGCGTATTTGTTCGCGTTCGCGCGCAACATCTGGTTTGAAAAACGCCGAAGCCTCTCTCGTTTCGCGATGCAAGGGTATCGCGTCGCCCAGTCGGAATGGGACGAATGCGCCGATTCCGGCCCCCTGGGAAACCCCGCCGACGCATTGGATCGTGCGGAACTGGGCGAAGCCATTGAGCGAGCCATCGACGGCCTCCCCGATGACCAGCGAATGGCTTTCGTTCTCCGGACCGTCGAAGGACTGTCGCTGGAAGAGATCGCCGCCGTCATGATGTGCCCGGTGAATACCGTGCGATCGCGCCGCATTCTGGCCGTGCGCAAATTGCGATCCTCGTTGCGGCGTTTGTTCGCTTCGCGCGTCTCCTCACACAGCAAGGTGCTCTGAACCATGGAATGCCGACGTATCCAGGAAAAAATGCTGCGCTACCTCGACGGCGACATGCGCATCGGCGAGCAGGTGAGCGTAGGCATGCATCTGGACGCCTGTCCCGCCTGCCGCATGGAATACGAAGCGTTGGGACGTTTCGTGCGCCATCTCCGTTCCACCTTGAAGCATCCGCATCCTCGCTACCGCTGGCGCGAACTCCTTGCCGCGATGGAAACGCTTGCCGTCGCGCCCGTCGCGCCCCCCACAATGCGGATGGGAGACGCCATGCGACGCTTGGCGGTTGTGGGCTTGGTGGCGTTGGCCTTGTGCATGTCCAGTCCACTCCTGCGCCAAGGCCGCGATATCCTGGAAAACGTCGCGACGCAACCCGCCTTCACTTCTCTTCAACCGTCCACGGATTCCGCGATGAACCGTTCGCCGGAAAATAGGCAATTGATCGTGGAAATAAACCGCGAATACAACGTTGACGCAAAATAGAACGCACGCTCGCGACTGATTCATGCTGTTGGCGTCGTATGTGTCCCGTAGGCTCGTCTTGGTTGTGAATCGCTGCCCCCTTCCCGCGCTCGCTCCCTCCAGCCCTGCGGGCGTGACTCGACTATTGCGGCGCGGTGTAGCCTGCGGTCTCGGGGCCAGGGAAATGGATGGGCGTAATGGACAGGTCCTGGGTGCGCACGATCAGGGCGGCTCCGTTGGGAGCAAGAACGCGGGCACGGTCAATGCTCAAGCGCATGGGGCCGGTCGTTGACTCGAATCGCGATATCCAGCGCACGATCGCCAGTTCGCCCCAGTAGGGGCCGTGTTGCGCCGGAGAAATGTCGATGACGATGCCCCCCGAGGGATCGGGCCGCACGTTGATGGCGCGCCCGGATTGGCTTGCCGCGGCTCCCGGCGTCACCGCGCCCCACGCAATGGCATGGGCCGGCAAGGCGGTCACCCGCCATGGTTTCCGTTTCCGGATGCAATCGCACGGCTACGGCTTGCTGATATTCGTCTGACGCGGCCTGCAAGGCTTCGAGCGCAAGCGTCACTTTGCTTAAGGGCGTATAACGGAACCCTCCTGGAAGGACGGTGACGGTGTTTGGAGCGGCGCCGCGGATGCGAACATCGACGGTTTCGCCCTGCGACAAGGCGCAGGGAGGCGTTTGCGCGATCAGGGCCGTGTCGCTCAAGACACGCAACGAAGCGGCCTTGTTGGATCCAAACCAGAGCGTGGCGTCAGGCGGCACATTTCTTCCCGTAAGAACGACGCGCGTTCCTCCTTCGGCGGGCCCTTCCACGGGGCTGACGGCGTCGATGACCGGCGCGTCGGTGGGCGGAACGGGGGAGGGATCGGCCCCATCGAAAACCCCGTCGCCGTCGGAATCGGGATTGATGGGGCTTGTCTCGCCGGGATCGACGCGTCCGTTCCGGTTCTGGTCTTCCATGCCGTCCGGCAGACCATCGTTGTCGGAGTCGGACCGCAACCGGTCCGTTTCTCCCGGATCGACGGCTCCGTTGTTGTTTTTATCCTCGATGAAATCGGGCAGACCGTCGGCATCCACATCCTGCAGCGGTTGCCGGTTTCGCGCCAACCACTCAAAAAGGCGCGCGGCATTTTCGCGCAGCGATCCGGTCGCTTGTTGGGCGTCTTCCAGGGGGGTGGCCGCGGCGAGAACCGCGATGCGGCCCGCGCCGTATTCAAGAATGGCAAAGGCGGCCGAATCGGAACCCGAAGCGACCAACGCGCGGGGTTGTTCTTCGAGTCGGAACCCGACGCCGCCGGCAATGCGCAGGGTCTCCAATCCGCTCAATAGGGGATGGGTTGGTTGAACGCGCCAGACGCCTTCCATGGGGGCGTCGGCGAGGATGTGGAGGCCTACCGGATCGAGCCAGCCAGCAAGGGCGGCTCTTTTTTCTTCGGGAACGGTTCGTCCCACAAAAAGCATTGCCCCGCCGCGCGCCACGTAATCAAAAAGCGCGGCGCGCGTGACGGCCCCATCGACGGCGGCCTGGGCGTCAATCACAACGACGGCGTAAGGGGTCAAGGGATCCAAAAACGGCACGGTCGCCTCCACATGGCTGAAAGAGTGAGGGGGAGCGGCGAGAACGTCCGCCAGACGGGAAAGCGATGGAAAACGCGCCACGCGGCGATACGCATCCCCACTGTCCGGATCGCGATCTTCGTGTTGCGATGGCGGCCCTGCTCCAATCCAGAGAATGCGCCGCACGATGTCCCGCGGAGGTTCCACGCGGATGGTCACGGGAAAAGGGTTGTTTTCAGGTTGCGGGCGCGACGGTCCCCCATCGAGAAAAAGAAACAGGTTCTCTTCGATGGGCTGATCCGCAGGGCCGAAACGGGCAGGATCGATGCCCAGATAGGCCACGGAAGAAGCGGGCAGCAAACCTGTTGTGGGAAAGACTCGGA
>JAKJDA010000008.1:15778-20401 GCA_022706165.1 Candidatus Hydrogenedentota bacterium
CCGCCGCTCCGGCATGCAACGTGATTTCCGCGGGTAGATCGAGCCGGGGAACAGGAACGCGGGGCGCCGTCTCGCTGGGATCGAAACGGGCTTCCTCAGGAAGAAGGACTGCGTCCATTACGGCTCCGCTCTGAAACGAAACGCTCGTGATGGGCCGCGCCGTTTCGGGGTCGACGCGGTGAAGGCGATTCGCTTCGCCTATGATCAGGGCTTCGTCGGCCCATGCCGCCACGCGGATGGGAGCCTCGTAGACGTGCGTCGGACCGGACACCGCGCCCTGCGGCCATATTTCGAGACGCGATTCGAAGGCGGCGGCCACGCGCCCGTCGGGAGCGCAATCGAGCGTCGGCGTTTGCCACACGTCGCGAAACGCAAGGGCCGTTTCCGTGACGCCGCCTTCGGGCGCAAAACGAATGCGGGTCACATAGCCGAACGCGGCGCTGGGCGCGCGGGTCGTCAACCAACATCCGTAAGGACCGGCCGGCCGCAGCGGCGTTTGCGCGTCCATGGCATGCCCCGGCGCTTCCACAGGCGGTCCGACGGGCGTCAAATCCGCGATCGCGTAGGCATGCAGCCAGGAGACAGGGTCGCCTTGAGGTTTATCCACGGCATAGCCGCTGGTGAGCGCGTAGAGCAACCCCTGAGAGGCATCGAACGCCAACGCCGCGGGCTCCGTGGCATCGCGCAAGTCCGGCCCCGTAAACGCGGCGCGCCCCGGAAGGATCGCCTTGCCCGTAGCCAAGTCCAAAACCCGCAGCATGGCGCCCGAACCGCGAGGCTGACGGCACAACACAGCGGCGCGGTCGCCAGGGGGCAGCACAACCGCGGCAACAGGCGCGCCAGGCAGTGGCCAAGGACCATGCACCGCGCCCGGGCGAAACGTTGGGGCGGGACCCAGCTCGTATGCTTCGACCGCGCCAAGCCGCCTGCCGTCGTTTTCTTTCCACATGGCCAGCGCCAGAAGCAAAGGGTTCTGCGATTCAGGGAAGCGGCCAACGCCGCCGGGCGCGAAACGCCAGCCGACCCGAGGGCGTATGCGCGAAAGAGCGGGAATCTCCAAAGGGGAAAAAACGATGGGCGACACATACGTGCCGGCTGCATCGTGCGCCAAAACGTCGCCGGTCGTCGCCGGCCCCGAACCGGCCACGGCAAACGAACCGTTGTCGCCGAGAAACAGCGGCCCCACCGGAGCCGGGCCCGGCAGCGCAACGTGGCGCGGATGAATGCGTCCGGTCGTCAGATCGGCGATATGCAGATACGACTTCCCGGCTTCGCGCAACGCGCTGAGCGCCGTGGTGCGCACGAGCATCGGCTGGGCGTCGGCGGAAACAGCCGCGAACGCCGCGATGCATCCGATTGCCGCGACGATCCTCATGCCCCGTCCTGTGCGATGGCGCGGTCACAGCGCATACAGGAACGGCGACAGAACCGTGGCGTTTCCGCTCAGCATCATCAGAAGACCCAGCAGAAACAAGGCGATGATGATCGGGGCTAGCCAGAATTTCTTGCGGACGCGCAAAAAGGCCCAAAGCTCTTTCAAGAATTCCACGAATCGCGTCTCCTTCTCCCGTCACGGCGCGGGGAATGTCGCCGCAACCGGCGTCTAGAACTGGTTCCGATAGGGATCAAGGTCCTCGGGTTGATCGTCCGGCCCCTCCCAATAGGTCGTCGCCTCCGGGTCCCACTTCCGCTTGAGCGGATCGTCGCCGAATACGCGCATGAGCAAACCCGTTGGAACGATCATCAACCAGAAACTGATGTTGAGCAGCAAGAACGTCATCACCCGGTTCAGGCGCTCGCCAAACCACATCCACCCCTTGTAAACAGGCCGGAGCGCCGCGGGCGCGATCAACCCCGCCAGCAAAAAAACAGCGGCGATTCCAAAGAACACGACGGGCACATGGCCATGGCGCCACCACCGAAATAGGCCCAACGCCGCGATGACGCCCGCCATCAACAGCCCAAACAGCACGAGTTCCCTACGCGTCGGGGCGGAATGTTGGCGCGCGTCCATTGCCTAATCCAATTCGTATTGCTGCCGCCAGGCATCGTCCTGGGGCGCAGCGGGTTGCAGGGCCTTGTCGAGCACGAACGGCCCAAGCGCGAGGTAGTCCATGTTCGTGCGCATGAAACAGCGGTACGCGTCTTGCGGCGTACAGACGATTGGCTCGCCGCGCACATTGAACGACGTATTGATGATCACCGGACACCCGGTCTTTGCGCAAAAACGCTCAATCAAGCGGTAATACCGGGGATTGTCGCGCCGATCGACCGTTTGGATGCGGGCCGAGTTGTCGACATGGGTGATGGCCGGCAAATCGCTGCGGATCACCTTGAGCTTGGCGAATCCTTGGGCTTCCCGCTCTTCTGGCGTGAGGCTGCGCAAATGCTTGCCGCTGACATCGGCCACGAGCAGCATGTACGGGCTTTCTCGGTCGAGTTCGAAGACGTCGCTGACGCGTTCGACCAGCACCGTCGGCGCAAAGGGACGAAAACTTTCGCGAAACTTGATCTTGAGGTTCAACACGGACTGCATCGCGCGGTTGCGCGGGTCGCCGAGAATGCTGCGGGCCCCCAGCGCGCGCGGGCCAAACTCCATGCGCCCCTGAAACCATCCCACCACTTTGCCGGCGCTCATCAGATCGGCGACGCGATCGCACAAGCCCTCTTCGTCGAAGCGCTCGTAGGGTATCTTCTCTTCGTCCAAGTACGAGCGGATCGCGTCGTCGCTGAACCACGGCCCGAGGTATGTGGCGTTTTGCCGGCGCGCGTCGGCGGTGCGCGGATTCTTGAGAATCTGGTGCCAGACGTACAGAGCGCAGCCGAGGGCGTTGCCTGCGTCGCCCGCGGCAGGTTGAATCCAGATGTTTTCAAACGGCCCCTCGCGCAACAAACGTCCGTTTGCCACGCAATTGAGCGCGACGCCCCCGGCAAGGACCAGATTCTTCATGCCGGTCTCGCGGTGAACCGTTGCGGCCATCTTTAGAATGATTTCCTCCGTCACTTCCTGGATGGAACGCGCGATGTCCATCTCGCGTTGCGTAAAGGCCGTTTCCGGATTCCGGCGCGGCCCGCCAAACAAGGCGGCGAACCGGTCGTTCGTCATTTGAAGCCCGGAGCAGTAGTCGAAATAATCGAGGTTCAACCGGAACGAGCCGTCCGCCTTGACGTCGATTAACTTCTCGCGAATGAGATCGGCGTACACCGGACGTCCATAGGGGGCAAGGCCCATCAACTTGTACTCGCCGCTGTTGACCTTGAAGCCGGTGAAGTAGGTGAAGGCGGAATACAACAGCCCGATCGAGTGCGGAAAGTTGATCTGCTTGAGAATCGCGATGTGGTTGTCCTTGCCGACGCCGTAGGTGGTCGTGGCCCATTCGCCCACGCCGTCCAACGTGAGAATCGCGGCCTCCTGATAGGGGCTGGGAAAGAAAGCCGAAGCCGCGTGCGACTGATGATGGGTCATGAAGAGGATCGTCCCCTCGTAGCCGAGCCGCTTGCGGAGGGTCGTCCGCATCAACAGCTTCTCCTTCAGCCACGGCGGCATCTGTTGGATGAACGAGCGGATGCCCTTGGGAACCGTCGCCAGGTAGGTCATCAACAGCCGCTCGAATTTGAGAAAGGGCTTGTCGTAGAACGCGACATAATCAACGTCGCCGATCTCGATGCCGGCTTCTTTCAGGCAATACGCCACGGCTTCCTGGGGAAAGGAGGGATCGTGCTTGACGCGCGTGAAGCGCTCCTCCTGCGCCGCGGCGACGATATTGCCGTCGCGCAGCAGACATGCGGCGCTGTCGTGGTAGAAGGCCGATATGCCAAGAATATTCATGAATGGTCTTTTGCGTTATGCGACGCGTCCTGCGTCCGCGAACAAACCGCCTGATAGTACCGGGCAATGTCTTCGTCGTTCAAACCCGCGACGACCGCGCGCACGCGAAACCATCCTGACCGCCGGAGAACCCCGCGATGCGCCGCTTGGCGTCCCGGCGAATTTTCTGCTATAACATCCCCGGATTGAATGGTTCGCGCTGGCGACAAAGCGCAGCCATCCTGCGCGAAAAGGGCCAACGAACCCAGGAAGGAACACCCAATGCGACACATCAAAACCTTGTCCCGCACGCCCGTATCCGCTCAGAGCGGCCTCCTTTCGGGCGGTCTTAACTTGGCGGAAACCCTCGTCATGATGCTGTTGGGCATCTTTTTCCGCAATTGGGACAACTACGCGGCCGTATCCCGGAATCTGCAAAAATTTTACAGCGCCGTTTGATTGCTGTTCGGACGCCGTCACCCGCTTCCAGAAGCGGCGGCCTCCGGCGCAGGCGTGGGAGCGGGCTTCGAGCCGGCGCGGTCGGCGTCGGATAGTCTCCGCTGAAGCACCTCGATGATGTGGTAGCCGAAACTCGTGCGGACGATGTCGCTCACCTGATTCAGAGGCGCGGACCATACGTACTGCTCAAATGCCGGCTCGAATTTTCCCTTGAGCATGAAACCGAGGTCTCCGCCGCGCGAGGCGGATCCGGGATCGTTCGAGTATTGCCGGGCCAATTTGGCGAAGCTCTCGCCGCTCTTCAGCCGTTGCAGAATCTCCTTCGCCTGTTCCATGGCGCGGGCCCGATCGGCGGG
>JAKJDA010000090.1 GCA_022706165.1 Candidatus Hydrogenedentota bacterium
CCTCGGTCGGCGCCGCCCTGTTCGGATCGGACCGCGACATCAAGGAAGGCGACACCGTCAAGCGCACGGGGCGCATCGCTTCCGTGCCCGTCGGCGAAGGGTTGATTGGGCGCGTCGTCGATGGTCTGGGCGAGCCGGTGGACGGACGCGGCCCCATCCAGGCGACGAAGTTTTACCCCGTCGAACAAATCGCGCCGGGCATCGTCGATCGTCAGCCCGTGAAGGAGCCGCTTCAGACGGGGCTCAAAGCCATTGATTCGATGACCGCCATTGGCCGCGGCCAGCGCGAGTTGATCATCGGCGACCGCCAAACCGGCAAAACCGCGGTCGCCCTCGACACGATCATCAACCAGAAAAACACCGGCGTCATCTGCATCTACGTGGCCATCGGCCAGAAGCGATCGATCGTCGCGCGCGTGATCGAGTCCCTGCAGGAACATGGCGCGATGGAATACACCATCGTCGTGACGGCGTCCGCCTCCGAGTCGGCGCCGATGCAGTACCTCGCGCCGTACACCGGCAGCGCCATCGGCGAATATTTCCGCGACAACGGCAAGCATGCGCTCATCGTTTTCGACGATCTGTCCAAGCACGCCGTGGCCTACCGCCAGCTCTCGCTGCTGCTGCGCCGTCCGCCCGGACGCGAAGCCTATCCCGGCGACGTGTTCTACCTGCACTCGCGCTTGCTCGAACGCGCCGCCAAGCTAAGCGACGCAAGGGGAGGCGGCAGCCTGACGGCGCTGCCCATCATCGAGACGCAGGCCGGCGACGTATCCGCGTATATCCCGACCAACGTGATCTCGATCACCGACGGCCAGATATACCTCGAGTCGAACCTGTTTTATTCCGGCGTGCGCCCGGCCATCAACCCCGGCATCAGCGTGTCGCGCGTGGGCGGGGCCGCCCAAGTCAAGGCCATGAAGAAAGTGGCCGGGCGGTTGCGCATCGACCTGGCGCAGTTTCGCGAACTCGAGGCCTTCGCCCAGTTCGGCAGCGAACTCGACAAGGCCACCCAGGCCCAGTTGAATCGCGGCGCCCGGCTGGTCGAGGTGCTCAAGCAGCCTCAATATGCGCCGTTGCCGGTGACCAAGCAGGTGCTGATTATCTATGCCGCGACCCATGGCGCGCTCGACTCCGTCGCGTTGCCCGCCATCGCCCGATACGAGCACGAACTCTACGAGTACTTTGCGACCGAGGCCAAGGGCCTGTACGACGAACTCGACGCCGCAGGCGACCTCACCGATGATCTGCGCGGCAAACTCGACGCCGCCCTCAAGGACTTCGGCGAGAAATTCGCGCTGCGCAAGCGCGAGGAGAACTGATCGCCCCCATGGCCAATTTGCGCGACATACGCCGGCGCATCAACAGCGTCAAGAACACGCAAAAGATCACCCGCGCCATGAAAATGGTGGCGACGGCGAAATTGCGGCGCGCCCAGGACGCGATCGTCCGCATGCGTCCGTACGCATACCGGATGCGCGACATCGTCAACAGCCTCGCGCTGCGCGCCGATTCGCGCCTGCACCCGCTGCTGCGGCGCGCGGACGGCGGACGCATCGAATTGATCGTGGTGACTTCGGACCGCGGCCTGTGCGGCGGATTCAACACCAACATCGTCAACGCCGCGATGGAATACGCCACGTCGAATTTTCAGAACCGCGAAGTGACCTTGACCCTGGTAGGCAGGCGCGGCATCGAATCCCTGCGGCGCCGGCGCCGGTTGCACATCCGCAAGACCTACGTCGACATCATGGAGGGGAACTCCCTGCGCAACGCGGGCCGCATCATCGACGAACTCACCGAGGAGTTCGTCAAAGGCGAACTGTCCGAGGTGCACTGCGTATACAACGAATTCAAGTCGGCGATATCCCAGCGCGTCGTCCTCGAGCGGCTTCTGCCGTTCGAACCCGCCCACACGGACGTGCTGGCGATAGACTATCTGTACGAACCTGGGCCGGAGGCGTTGCTGGACGCTCTGCTGGGACAGCACTTGCAGGTGCAAATGCACCGCATCCTGCATGAATCGGCCGCCAGCGAGTTTGGCGCGCGGATGACGGCGATGGACGCGGCGACCAAGAACGCGGGCGATGTGATTGACCGTCTGACGCTGCGCTACAACCGCGCGCGCCAGGACACGATCACGCGTGAAATGATTGAAATTGTCAGCGGCACGGAAGCGCTGTAGGCTCAAGGGCCAGGCGCATAGAGGACTGCGGAGGATGCAATGAGCATAGGGCAGGTTTCCCAGGTGATCGGGCCGGTGGTCGACGTGAAATTCGAGCCGGGACAGCTCCCGCCGATCTACAACGCCCTCGAGATCGTGCGGTCCAGCGGCGAAAAACTCGTGCTTGAAGTCGCGCAGCATCTCGGCGAAAACACGATCCGGGCGATCGCCATGACCACCACCGACGGCCTCGTCCGCGGCATGCCCGTCAAAAACACCGGCGCATTCCTCAGCACGCCCGTCGGCAAGGGCACGCTCGGCCGCATCGTGAACGTCATCGGAGAGCCCGTCGACGAACGCGGCCCGATCGACGCCGCCGAACGCTGGCCCATCCACCGGCCCGCTCCGACGATCGAGGAACTCTCCACCGCCTCGGAAATTTTCGAGACCGGCATCAAGGTCATCGACCTGCTCGCTCCGTATTCGCGCGGCGGCAAGACCGGTCTGTTCGGCGGCGCGGGCGTGGGCAAAACGGTGCTCATCATGGAGCTCATCCACAACGTGGCCACCAAACACGGCGGCTACTCCGTCTTCGCCGGCGTTGGCGAACGCACCCGCGAAGGCAATGATCTTTGGCTCGAAATGAAGGAATCGGGCGTCATCGACAAAACCGCCCTCATCTACGGCCAAATGACCGAGCCGCCCGGCGCGCGCGCGCGCGTCGCCTTGACCGGCCTGACCGTCGCCGAGTATTTTCGCGAGGAAGAAGGCCAGGACGTGCTGCTCTTCATCGACAACATTTTCCGCTTCACCCAGGCCGGCTCCGAAGTGTCGGCCTTGCTGGGGCGCATGCCCAGCGCCGTGGGGTATCAGCCCACCTTGGCCACGGAAATGGGCGAGCTTCAGGAGCGCATCACCACCACGAAACGCGGCTCGATCACTTCCGTGCAGGCCATCTACGTGCCTGCCGACGATTTGACCGACCCGGCGCCGGCCACGACCTTCGCCCACCTCGACGCCACGACGGTGTTGTCGCGGCAGATCGTCGAGTTGGGCATTTACCCCGCCGTCGATCCGCTGGATTCGACCAGCCGCATCCTCGATCCGCGCGTTGTCGGCGACGAGCACTACGAGGTCGCTCGCGGCGTTCAGCGCATCCTGCAACGCTACAAAGACCTGCAAGACATCATCGCGATCCTGGGCATGGACGAGCTTTCCGAGGAGGATAAGCTGACCGTGAACCGCGCCCGCAAAATTCAGCGTTTCTTGTCGCAGCCCAATTTCGTGGCCGAGCAATTCACCGGCATGCCCGGCAAATACGTGTCCATCAAGGACACGGTGCGCAGTTTCGCGGAAATTCTTGGCGGCGAGCACGACGGGCTGCCCGAAGGCGCGTTCATGTACTGCGGCGCCATTGAAGACGCCGTCGACAACGCCCGCAAGATGGGGACGAGTTAATCGTGACCTCCGAAAGCAAAGACTGGATCGCGCTTGAACTGGCCGCGCCGGGAAGGCCGCTGATCGTCCGCGAAGCCGCCGGCGTCACGCTGCCCGGCGTGAACGGCCTGTTCATGGCGCTGCCGGGCCACGCGGCTCTTCTATCCCTCCTGGAAGTCGGCGTGGTCGAGGCCCACCTCGCCGACGGCAAGACGGAACGCTTCTTCGTAAACCAAGGGTACGCCGAAGTCCTGAATGACAAGGTCGTGATCCTGTCGCAAGACATTGCTTCCGGCGAGGAAATCGATCCCCAACGCGCCGAGGAAGCCAAACAACGCGCCGAGGAGCGCCTCAAACAACACGGAAACATTGACGTCGCCCGGGCCGAATACGCCTTGCGGCGCGCGCTCGCCCGTCTTCAGGCTCATGGGGCCGGCGCCGCCCTCTAACAGCGCTTGACGCATGTCGCGCGCATGCGCGTCGCGTCGGCCTTTCTCGCGACAACAGGAGGCGCAAAGATGATACATGCCCTTGACGAGTTCTTTCAGACGTGGGCAGGCGAGAGCGACGCGACGTTGAAGACGATCCGCGCGCTGACGGACGCTTCGCTGGCGCAACCGATCGCGCCGGGCCACCGCACGTTGGGGCGCATCGCGTGGCATATCGCCCTGACCATCCGCGAGATGATGGAGCGGACGGGGCTGGCCATCGACGGCCCTGCGCCCGACGCCCCGATGCCGGAAGATGCGAAGGCGATCGCCGATGCGTATGAGACGTCGTCGCGGTCGCTCGTGGACGCCATCCAGCGGAATTGGACCGACGCTTCGCTCGCGGTCGAAGACAATTTATACGGCGGAATGTGGACGCGCGCGACGACCTTGTCCGTTCTCGTCAATCATCAAATCCACCACCGAGGCCAGATGACGGCGCTCATGCGCCAGGCAGGCTTGCGCGTACCGGGCATTTACGGCCCCGCACAGGAAGACTGGGCTTCGATGGGAATGGAGCCGCTTCCATAACAGGAGACGCGCCCGTGAATGCGCGACGGATTCTGCTCCTGGCGGAGAGCCCCTATTTCGGGGGCATCGCATCGCACATCCTCAGCATCCCGCAAGCCTTTGCAGGCGATGCGCGCTATGCGTTCGTCGTCGCGACATTGCCTGGACGGCGCCGCGGCGGGCAGTTTCTCTTCGATCGCGGCCAAGCGTTGGATATCGCCGTGCATGGCCTCGCCATGGACGGAACCTTCGACCGGCGCGTGTTCGGCGAATTGCGCCGTCTCGTGCGCGAGCAACGGATCGACCTCGTCCACACGCACAATTATCGCGCCACGTTGATCGCCGCCCGCGCGCGCCTCGACGTCCCCCTCATCAACACGTGCCACGGATTCATGGTGGCGCCGAACCTGCGCCTGCGGTTCTGGCAATGGGCGGAACTGCGCGCCATGAGACGGTTTCCGCGGGTCTTGGCGTGTTCAGATCACGTGCGCGCGCGCCTCATTGAAAAAGGCCTCGCGCCCGATCGCGTGCGCACGGTGCGCAACGCATTCGCGGCGCCCGCGCCCCTGCCTCCAGCCGCGTCGCGCGAACCATACGGCATTGCGCCGGACATGCGCCTCGTTTTATTCGCCGGACGGCTCGTGCACGGCAAGGGCGTGCATCTCCTCGTCGAAGCGCTGACGCGCGCGCGCGGCTGGGCGGCTCTCATTGCGGGCGACGGCCCGTTGCGGGGCAAACTCGAGGAGCAAGCGCGCCGCCTGGGCGTTTCCGCGCATTTCGCGGGACACGTCATGGACCCCTTGCCGCTGTATCGCATGGCCGACGCGGTCGCGCTGCCTTCCGAGATGGAAGCGTTGCCCATGACGCTTATCGAGGCCGCCGCGTGCGAACGCGCCGTCATCGCGACGCGCGTGGGCGGCATTCCTGAAATCGTCGCCGAAAACGAAACCGGCCTGCTCTTTCCGCCCAACGACGCGACCGCCCTGGCCGCCGCCCTCGAACAATTGAACGACGCTGCGCGCCGCACACGGATGGGAAATGCCGCGCGCGCCCGATACGAAACGCTCTTTTGTCCCGTGCGCATGGCGCACGACCTCGCGCGCGCATACGACGACGCCCTCCGTCGCTAGAGCATTTTCGCCAGTTATGCCTACGCCATAGACGCTTAAGAAACGTTGGCGAAAATGCTCTCACAAGACGGATCGGGGCACAAAAAGTTATTCCACTGCTCTAATGCTGGCCGCCCATGTGCGCCGATTTAATGGAATCCAGACGCGGGATGGAGTATGTGCCCATGACCATCTGGTCCAGGATGCTGACGTCGGTGGCGGCTTCGCGGGCATGTTCCAGATCGAGGATTCCTTTCTTGTAGAGCCGGAAGAGATAGTCCTCGAAAATGAAGGAGTGCGACACGGACTGTTGCATGCCAATGCGAATGCCGTCGGTATCGCCCGCGAGAATGGCCGAATTGAGCGGTTTGATGTCGTTGAACATGATCTCGAGAATGGGCACGCGCCCTCCGCCGACGCGGGGGACGAGCCGTTGACAAATCACGCAGCGAATGCAGTCGCGAAGCTGGAGCTTGACGAGGTCGCGTTCGACTGGGTCGAAGAAACTGACGATGCGATTGACGACCTCGGCGGCGGTGTTCGCGTGCAACGTGCTGATCACCAAGTGGCCCGTCGCGGCGGCGTTGATGGCCGACCGAATGGTGTCGGGATCGCGCATTTCGCCGATGACGACGACGTCGGGGTCATGACGCAGGGCGCCGCGCACGGCTTCGCCGAAGGTGAGCACGTCGGTGCCGGTATTGCGTTGCGACACCATGGATTTCTTGTTCATGTGGACGTACTCCACGGGGTTCTCGATGGTGAGAATGTGGAGTTGCCGCGTGTTGTTGATCCAGTCCACCAGCGCCGCGACGGTGGTCGACTTGCCGCTGCCCGTCATGCCGGTGACCAAGACAAGCCCGTGGTGCAGCGTGGCGAGGCGGGTCATGGTTTCGCCGGGGATGTTGAGTTCTTCAAACGACGGGATGATTTCGGGCAGGAACCGGATGGTGCAGTGCGGCGCACCCGACTTGATGAAGCACGAGATGCGGGAATAGCCCAACCCTACCTGGTGGAAATTGAAGCTGGCCTGCTTGTGCTCCTGAAACTCTTTCCAATCCACTTCCGTTGCGAGCTCGTGGATCAGCGCCGAAATCTGCTCCGAGGAGAGCGGGCCGATGATCTCCGAATGGCGCATCTGGTTGTCGATGCGAAACACCGGAGGTTCGCCGGGACATAGGTGCGTGTCGCTGGCTTTGTAGCGGATCATGGCCTGAAACAGCAGTTCGACGCTGATATGGTCGACGCGGTATTTCTCGCCGTGGACGCGCCACACTTCGGGCATGGGAAGGCTCTGGGCGATTATCTCCAAGGCTTCGATCGCGCGATCGTCGAGGGGCTTGCCCGGCGCGGGAACCGTGACGGTCAGCATGCCGCCCTGTTCGGCGACGCTGCACGACTCTCCGTAGCCCACGAGCGTTTGCCGCAATTCGGCGACGGGAATGCGAGCCGTGTCCGCTTGGATTTTGTAGCAGGAGACCGACGCGTCGTAATCCGGCTTTTCGCCGATGAGATGAATGCCGCCCGCCCGGGCATGAACGATGCGCGGATAGCCTTGGTTCTTGCGCAACTGATTTTCGCAAAGCTGGATGATGGTGCGAATGGGCTTGTTCTGGCCAAGCCCGAGGATGGTCTCCGTCATGGCGTCCCTCCCGGTCCGGTAAGGAATCCCCTGTCGTCACGCATGGCGCACGCCCAACATCCGAAGTATAGCACGGAGACGATGCGCGAATGCCACTGATTTCCGCAAAATCCGGGGCGGAGGAATGAAGGGGCGTCATGGGAGGATGGCCTGGGCCGTTTACGTAGAACGATAGACGGCTTTCCCGGAAGCGGTTTTCCGACGAAATGCGGCCACGCCGTTTCGAAACGCGTCAGCCCTTCACGGCGCCGAGCTGAATGCCGCGAACGAGCTGTTTTTGCAGGATCACGAAAACGACGATCAGGGGGATGATGTTGAGCACGGTCGCCGCCATGATAAGGTTGGTTTGCCGGACGTAGAGGGTGTCGAAATAAAGCATGCCCACCGGCAGCGTGCGCAGATGTTCGCTCTTGATGCTGACCAGCGGCCAGAAAAAACTGCCGTAGTTGCCCAGAAAGGTTAGCAGCGCCAAGGTGATGATTCCCGGGCGGGACAGGGGCAGGATGATGTCCCAGAACAGGCGCCAATGGTTGGCGCCGTCGATCACGGCGGCCTCGTCGAGACTTGGCGGGATGCCGAGCATGAACTGGCGCATGAGGAACGTGCCGAAGGCGCTGAATGCGGCGGGGATAATCAGGGCCTGGTATGTGTCCAGCATGTGCAGTTGGACGATGAGGGTGTAGTTGGGAATCATGGTGACCACGCCGGGAATCATCATGGTGGCGAGGTACAGCTTGAAAACGTGATCGCGTCCGGGCCACGCGAGCCGCGCGAAGGCGTAGGCGGCCATGGCGCTGGTCGCGCAGGTCAGCAAGGTGACCCAACCCGCCACGAACAGGCTGTTGAAATAGTATTTTTTGAACGAAATATCCGTTGAATTCCAGACGCTGTCGTAGTTGGCGCGGGTATTCGCCGCATAATACTCCCAGAGAGAAAACTCCGCGGCCTGAGTTTGGCGCAGGTGCGCGTCGACGGTCTGAGGCCGGGGAAAGGGATTGACGCGTTCGGACTCGCTCAGCGGCTTGCTGCCCGCCACGACCATCCACACAAAGGGGAGCAGCGTGGTCGCGGCCATCAGGACGAGGAGGACGTGCGCCGCCCCGAAACGGCCTCGGCGAAACCACCAGCCCTGCGCGCCGCGTCCCCGGTTAGTAGTTGACATAGCGGCTCCCAAAACGCCAATTCACGAGGGTGATGGCGAAAATGAAGGAGAACAGGACCCAGGCGATTGCGGAGGCATAGCCTATCTGAAATTCCACGAACGCCTTGTTGTAGATGTAGAAGGCGAGCGTTGTCGTCGTGCCGCCCGGCCCGCCGTTGGTCATGACGCGCGCCTGTTCAAACCCGCCCTGCAACCCGCCGATGAAGCTCATGATGACAATGAAAAACGTGGTCGGGGCGAGTTGCGGCCACGTGACGTTCCAGAACTTGCGCCACGCGTTGGCGCCGTCGATGTCGGCGGCCTCATAGAGCTCGGTGGGCACCCCCTGAAGGCCCGCCAGGAAGATGATCATGCGCCCGCCACCGATCGAGCCCCACAGCGAGATGAGAATCATCGATGGGATGGCCCACGTGGTGTTGGTGAGCCAGCCGGGCCCTTTGACGCCGATCTGGCGCAACAGGTCGTTCACCAGGCCGACCTGCGGGTGCAGCAACCACTTCCACAGGATGGCGGTGGCGACGGCGGGGGTGAGCGAGGGCAGGTAGTAGGTGGCACGGTAGAGGGCGCGCCCTCGCGTCACCTTGTCGAGCAGAATCGCCAGCAGCAGCGAGCCGCTGATGCCCAGGATGACGTTGAACACGGCAAAGTAGCCGGTACGCCCCAGCGAGGGCCAGAAGAGAGGGTCCGAGCTGAAGGCGTAGCGATAGTTGTCCAAGCCGACCCACTCGGGCGTGGCGCCGATCTTGTAGCGCGTAAAGCCGAGATAGAGCGATGCCAG
>JAKJDA010000091.1 GCA_022706165.1 Candidatus Hydrogenedentota bacterium
GCGGTCGAGGACATCGAAAAGTGCGTGCGGATTTGCGCGATGATCGCGCGCCGATTGCGCCACGTCAAGCCGGAAGGGGACGAGGCGGAATCGCCGGTGTTGACGGAGATGCTGCAACTCGACGGCTATCAGAAGCGGCTCGCGCGCATGGCCAAGGTCCTCGCCGAGGGCGCCTGCGACGCGATCCAGCCCAACACCGTACGTTGGGTCGAGATCGATTCGGACAACCAAAGCATCGTGCGCATCGTGCGGTGCCCCTTGGACGTCGGCAAGCCCTTGGCGGAGTGGATATACCCGAACCTCAAGAGCGTCGCGATGACGAGCGCGACGTTGTCGGTGCGGCAGCGCTTCGATTTCTTGCACTCGCGGCTTGGTCTCGATGCGGTGCGCGAGCGCCCGGTGAACGGCTCCGCGCTGGGGTCGCCTTTCGACTTCGAGCGACAGGCGATGTTGTGTCTCGCAACGGATCTCGATGCGCCCGATAGCAAGGCGTTTCTCGAACAAAGCGCCCAGGCGATCCGCGATGTCCTGCGCGTTACGCGCGGGCACGCGCTCGTGCTGTTCACGTCGTTTTATGCACTCGATCATTGCTTTCGACGAATCGAGACCGACCTGCGCGCGTGGGGCATTACGCCGCTCAAACAGGGGGCCGCTTCGCGCAGTCACCTGCTCGACCGCTTCCGCGAGGACCTATCGAGCGTGCTGTTTGCGACGGATAGTTTTTGGGAAGGGGTCGACGTCGCGGGCGAGGCGCTGCAGTGCGTGATCTTGCCGAAGCTGCCGTTCCGCGTGCCGTCCGAGCCCGTGCTCGAAGCGCGCGCCGAGGCCATCGACGCAGCCGGGGGCAACTCGTTCATGGAGTACACCGTGCCGCAGGCGGTCATCAAATTCCGGCAAGGCTTCGGGCGCCTCATCCGCCGCAAGACCGACCGCGGCGCCATCGTCGTCCTCGACAAACGCATCGTCACCCGCCACTACGGCAAGCTGTTTTTAGAATCGTTGCCGGGCGTCAAAATCGTCAAAGGCCCGCAAAAAGGCGTTGTGTTGGCGTTGGAAAAATTTTTTGGAAACGCATCAAAGCGCTGACATGACCCGATGCGAGCGGGATGTTCCAAAACCGCGGAGATTCTATGGCGCCATTGCGTCGAGCAGCGCGCGCACTTCGGCATCATGGGGCGTGCGTTGAAGAAGGTCTTGCAGACGAGCCGCCGCGTTCGCCGCGTCGCCTTGTTGGATGAGCAGCTTGGCAAGGTTCTTGGCCGCCGCATCGTATGCGGGATCGAGGCGCACGGCTTCCTCCAGGCGCCGACGCGCTTCGTCATATTTTCCCTGTTGGGCAAGGAGCGCGCCCAGATTGCCGTGAGCGCTGGCATTGGAGGGATCGAGGCGCAGCGCCTCGTTGAATTGCGCGAGCGCTTCGTCAAAACGCCCCATTTGCGTGTATAGTCCGCCAAGATTGGAGCAGGCGCTCGCGCCGCCCCCAAGACGCACCGCCGTCTCGAAACACGGCAAGGCATCGGCCAGTCGTCCTTGCTCGGCGTGCAACCGCCCCAGCCCATTCCACGCGATGGCATCGTTGGGATCAAAACGCAGCGCCTCTTCGAAAAGCGTCTTCGCCTCCGCGCGTTTCCCTTGTTTCGCGTACAGGTCCGCCAAACTCGATCGGGCCTGGGTGGGCCGCGCGCCGCTTAGTCGAATGGCTTCGGCGAGGTGGGCCTCGGCCTCTTTGTGTGGCCCATATTTCCCGAGCAACCGCCCCAGATTCGCGCGGGCGCGCGGGTCGGCTGCGTCCGCGCGGACGCCGTCGCGGTAGCACGCGAGGGCGGCATCCGTATCGCCGCGTTGTTCGAGCGCCGCGCCAAGATTGTTGAAGGCGGTGCTGCTCGGCGCCACGCGCGCGCAGTGAGCCAGCAAGGTTTCACTGTCTCGCCAATAGCGCGCTTGCACCGTTGCGCCTGCCGTGCACACAGCGATCGCCGCGACGGCAACGCAGATCGCCGCGCTTTGCAGCGCGCGCCGGTCGCGCACGAAGTCGGCAGCGGCGTACGCCATGACAATGAATAACCCGATCAGCGGCACGTAGGTATAGCGGTCGGCGTACGCCTGCGCGCCGACCTGCACGAAGCCAATGACCGGAACCAGCGCGCCCAGAAACCACAGCCAACCGATCAACGCATACGGAGCCTTCCGACGCAGGGCTAGCGCGCCAAGCGTCACTGCCGCCAACGCCGCGATCGCCGTTATCACCTGCCACGCGGGGCGTCCGGAGACGGGGTAGGGATACATCACGGACATCGGCCACGGCCAGATCGTTTTCCACGCGTAGACCGCGTAGGCGACCATGGCGTTTGAGGCGCGCGTCGAAAACGGAAGAACGTCCGCGCTCGTGACCGCGCCGCGTTGCGCCAACAGCGTGATCCCGCACGAAAGCGCCGATAGAAGCAGAAGCGGAATTTTTTCCACGACCAAACGCGGAAGATCGCGCGCAGGATCGTCTTCGCTCCATCGGCGCAGCGGCCAATAATCGAGCAACAACAACACAAAGGGCAGCGTCACGACCATGGGTTTGGCCATCAGGCCCAGCGCGAAGAACCCGCAGACGAATGCATAGCGGCCCAGCGAAGGCCTCGAAACATACGTTGCGTAGGCGGCCATGGTCAGCATCCAGAAAAAAGCGCTCAGGACATCCTTGCGTTCGGCCGCCCAAGCCACCGATTCGACATGCAGCGGATGCGCCGCGAACAATGCGGCAACGCACGCCGCCGCCCAGAACGCGCCCGTCATGCGGCGCAGCACTAGAAAAAGCAGCGTGGCGTTGACGGCATGCAACAGCAGATTGATGAGATGATGCCCCCCCGCATGCAGGCCAAATAGCTGACAGTCGAGCATGTGGCTGAGCCAGGTCAGCGGATGCCAGTTCGACGCATGAACTTGGGTGAACGCCCAGACCGCGCCGCGCCACGTAAGTCCTGCCTGGACGACGGAATTGGATGTCACGTAGGCGACATCGTCAAAATTGATGAAGTCATGCCGCAGCGTCTGCCCGTAAATGATCGCGCACAGGGCCATGAGCGCGGCGCCAACCGCCGCCGTCTTGCCCTTGTCTGACGCACTCATCCGCCGTCTCCTGTCGCGGCGGATCGTTGTCGCGCGATTTCGTCGAGCGTTTGCCGCGCCACCGCATCGCCGGGATCGAGTTCCAGCGTTTTTTCCAGATGCGTGATCGCCTGGGCGAGGTTTCCCTGGCGTACGTGCAGCATCGCGAGGTTTCGGTGCGCATTCACGAAGCGGGGATCAAGCCGGATGGCCGCCTCGAATTCCGGCAACGCCTCCTCGTACCGTCCCAATTCAGTGAACGCGCCTGCGAGATTGCCGTGTGCGCGCGCATCGCCGGGCTTGAGGCGCACCGCCTCTTTGAAATGCGGCAACGCTTCGTTCACCTTGCCTTGTTGCGCAAGCAAGCTGCCGAGATTTCCGTGCGTCGTCGGATCGGTTGCATCCACAGACAATGCTTTTTGCAGCAACGGCAGGGCCTCGTCGAATTTTCGCTGCGTCACCAACGCGCCGCCGAGGTTGCTGTTCGCCTTGGGGTCATTGGGGTAGCGTTGCAACACGGCGCGGAAATGCGGGATGGCCGTATCGAGTTCCCCGCGCTCGGCATGAAGCTTGCCGAGATTGAGGTGTGCGACGTTGTTATCCCGGGTCACGGCGAGGGCGCGCTCGAACAGGGCGAAGCTGTCGCGCCAATAGGTTGTCTGGCGCACGGAAAGTCCGGCAAACGTCAACGCGACGGCCATGCCCGCTATGCCGACCGCGGCTTTTGCGCGCGCGCCGCGCCGGGAATTGGCGAATTCCGTTCCGGCCCAGGCCAAGGCGATGAAAATGCCTATCAGCGGCACATAGGTGTAGCGATCGGCATAGGCCTGACTGCCCACCTGCACAAGACCGATCACCGGAATCAGCGTGCCGAGATACCACAACCATCCGATCAAGAGAAAAGGACGGCGGTTTCGCTGGCGAAACGCAAACGCGGTCGCCGCGCCAAGGAGCAGCGCCGCGCCCATGGCCGCTTCCAGCGATCGCCCGCCGATAGGGCGCGGATAGAACACGGCAAGCCCCGCCGGCGCAAAGGTCTTTTCGAGATAAAAGACGTACGCGATGATCGCATTCTTGACGCGCTCGGCAAGCGGAACCAATTCGAGCCCTGCTAGGGCTCCGCCGCTCCGCTGCACGGCGACGGTCACGAAGCAGGACGCTGCTGCGAGCAATAGCATGGGAATCTTTTCCGCGAAAAGCCGCGCCGCGGAACGCTTCTCAAGGCGCTTCAACGGCCAGTAGTCGAGGAGGAGCAATACGAACGGCAGCGTGACGAGCATGGGTTTTGCCATGAGCCCGAGAGTGAATGCAAGAATGACCCATGCGTAGCGCGATCCCTTGGGCTGTTCGGCATATCGCGCGTACGCCGCCAGGGTCAGTAGCCAAAACAGCGTGCTCAGAACGTCTTTGCGCTCGGCGGCCCATGCGACGGATTCGACGTGCAGCGGATGCGCCGCGAACAATGCCGCGGCAAATGCGCTCGCCGCTGTCGCGCGCGTCATCCGCTTGAGAACGAAGAACAGCAGGAGCGCGTTGAGCGAATGCAGACCCGCGCTGACAAGATGGTGGCCGCCCGCCCACAGCCCGAACCATTGGCAATCGAGCATGTGGCTGATCCAGGTCAACGGATGCCAGTTTGCGCCATGTCCCGCGGTGAATGCCCAGATCATGCCCGCCCACGTCAGCCCTGCCTTCACCGAAGGGTTTTCGGTGATATAGACGTCGTCGTCGTACAGGACAAACCCGTTGCGGAATATGCCTGCAAAAACCGCGAGAGAAAGCAGGACAAGCCCGGCCGGAACGGCCCACGAGCGCAGGCCGACGCGCTGGGACGGCGCGTGTTTGTCTATGATCCTGCCCCGCTTCGCCATGTCCCCTCACGAATTCCGCAATACGCCGTTAATCATGCGTTCGCCCCCAAACGCAACCTTGCGACTTGCCAGCAACCGGCGGCGCCAATCTTCTCATGACATTCCTCCCGCCCCCGGAACATTGCCGCCGCATTATAGCATCCTGCGAAAAAACGACTGCGAGCGGATGAAGAACAAACAAGGAGGGGCTTGACAAGACGCGGAGGCGCGCATAAACTCTTTACAAGGACGGTGGCTTTGATCGTCCAAACGGTAGGTTTCGTTGAGGGTTCTCCTAGCCGAACGAAAGGATAGCAACGTGAATCACCTTCATCGCATTTCCAAGGAAGTTCCCGTTTCCGCCAGCAGGTTTCAGCAGTTCTTGTGCCAGATCAATCAAATGTTTTCCGGGATGATCGGGGCCTTGGGCGGCAACTCTCCCAAAGTGTCCTACACGGGCGGCAAGTGCAATTTGACCACCTAGAGCATTTTCGCCAATTATGCCTATGCTAGGTACGATCAAGAAACGTTGGCGAAAATGCTCTCGCAACATCGATCGTAGGCGTAGAAAAGCAGCCGGCTCTGGCGTTCTGATTGCCGTTGCATGAGGCGAGATCGAGGGGCGTTGCGCCTCGAAAGGCGGAAGGGGGGTGTCTCGCCGCGTTTTCGTCGCGCGGCGAGACGTGCGCGCCATGAACGGCGGGCGGATTCAGCGCGAACGAGCGGAAGAAAAGCGCAGTCCGTTGCGCAACGCATAGGCAATGCGCAACAAAAAGAGGGGGCACAGGCGAAACGACGCCGTGCAGATCGCCGCCAACACGGCGACGGGGCGCGTGATCGGCGGATACAAGCGGACAGCGCGGATTTTGATACGGAGATCCGTGCGGAACGCCCCCCACCCGCGGCGGCGCGTCAAGAAACCGGAACCAACGCGAAAATCAAGAAGTTCGGCTTCCTGGTTGCGCAAGACGAATCCGTGCAACGCCAGCGTCACCCACAAATCATAGTCCTCGCCGAAACAAGCCGGCCCTTTCAGGAAAGGTTCGCGGTAAGGATGCTGGCGCAACGCCTCGGCGCGCGCGCAAACCGATGAGTTGGCGATGGGATTGAACCAGCAGAGCGCGCGCCGGATCGCGTGGGGCGTCAAGGGCGTTTCCTTCCGCCCAATGACGCGGCCCGCGTCGTCGATGAGGCGATACCAGCACCCGGCCACATCGGCGCCCGTTTCCTCCAAAAAAGCAATCTGTCGCGCAATGCGGTCCGGAGCCGCAACGTCGTCCGCGTCGAGCACGGCGATGTAATCGCCCGTCGCGCACGCGATCGCTGCATTTCGGACGTGCGCCGGCCCCAACCCGCCGGCGAGCGGCATAACGCGCAACCGATTGTCCTCGCGCGCCGTCGTCTCTAGATACCGTTGCGTCGCTTCGGGCAATGGTCCATCCGCCGCCGCCAGGACCTCGAGGTTTGCGTGGGTTTGGGCCAGCGCGCTCGACACCGCCTCGCGCACATACGCCGAATCGTCGCGATAGCACACGGCGATGACGATCGAGACTTTTCGGGCGGACAGGGGGGCCGGGTCAGGTTCGTTTTTCATCCGCAAGACCGCTTATTTCGTTGTGCGCGTCGCGAAGCGACGGGATCGCCTTTGCGCCGCGCTCGAAACCAGGAACGCTCGACGGATCGCTCATCCCCACGTGATGAGGCCGGTCTCGTGTTTCTCCATCAGGTCGACGTGATGGGGAATGACGCGCACCGTGAATCCTTGTTGGCCGGTTTTGTCGCACAGGATGCCGCCTCGAAAACGATAGACGTTGTCGGCGACTGTCTCGACGAGTTCCATGCGGTCCGCGCGTCCCTTGATGATGCGGTTGTAGGAATCCACGTCGCCGTGGTAAATCTCGACGGTGACGTCGTCAGGCTTCAAGCCGTCGAGGGCGAGATCGGCGGTGACCGTCAAACTCGAACCGAAGGGCAATCCTTCCGTCGGGCCCGATTCGATGTGGGTGAAGTGGACTTTGTCCCAGGCGGCGCGCACCTTTTGCTTCCAAACGGTGAGGGCCTTTGAGCGTTTGCGCTCGTTGGCCCGCAGTTCGTTGCGGCGGAAGGTGCAGGGCAGATAGAAGCGGTCGGCGTATTCCTGGGCCATGCGGTGCGTGTTGAACACGGGGCAGATGGTCCGGATGGCGTTTTTCATGCGCTGCACCCATTCGCGGGGGATGCCGTCGCGACCGCGTTCGTAGAAGATGGGAACGGCTTCGCGTTCGAGGATTTCGTAGAGCGTTTCGCTTTCCAAGACGTCCTGCTCGTCGGGGTTGTCGTACACCTCGCCGCGTCCGATCGTCCAGCCGTTCTCGCTCAGACCTTCGGCCTCGCACCACCATCCGTCCGAGATGCTGATGTTGAGCACGCCATTCGAGGCGGCTTTCATGCCGCTCGTGCCGCTGGCCTCCATGGGCCGACGCGGGGTGTTGAGCCAGCAATCCACTCCCTGGACCATGTATCGGGAGACGTTGATGTCGTAGTCCTCGATGAAAACGAGATGATTCCGCACGCCGTATTTGCGAACGAAGTGGATGATGTCGCGTATGAGGTCCTTGCCCTGGTTGTCTTGCGGGTGGGCCTTGCCCGCGATGATCATTTGGACCGGGCGCTTGGCGTCGGTCAACAAGCGCACAAGGCGTTCGGGATCGCTCATAAACAGCGTGGCGCGTTTGTACGTTGCGAAACGCCGCGCAAATCCGATGGTGAGGGCCTCGGGATCGAGGACTTCGGCGGCGGCGGCGATTTCTGCTTGGGGCGCGCCGCGATCGCGCAGTTGTTTGGCCAACCGGTACCGCGCGAAATCGACCAGGCGCTCGCGCCGGCGCTCGTGGGTCCGCCAAAGCTCGGCGTCGGGCACGCTGTCGATGCGTTTCCAAACCTCGCCGTCGGCGGGAGTGGCGATCCACGATGGGCCGATGTAGCGGTCGTACAAGCTGGCCAAATCGCGCGAGATCCAGAAGCGCGTGTGCACGCCGTTGGTGATGGAGGTGATGGGAATCTCGTCGTCGGGCACGCCGGGCCAGGTGCGTTCCCACATGGTTCGGGCGACTTGACCGTGCAGTTTGCTGACGCCGTTCGCGCCGGCGGACAGACGCAGCGCCAAAACCGTCATGCAAAACGGTTCGCGGGCGTCGGCGGGGTTCTGGCGGCCCAACGCGAGCAGGTCGTTCATGGGAATGCCGAGGTCGCGGCAGTACGCCCCGAAATAATGCTCGATCATTTCCGGCGAGAACATGTCGTTGCCTGCGGGAACCGGGGTATGCGTCGTGAACACGCTTGCTTCCTTAACGGATTCGACGGCGTGCGGAAACGTGAGTTTTTCCTGGGTCATCAGGGCGGCGATGCGTTCGAGCGTGAGAAACGCCGCATGGCCTTCGTTCATGTGGTAGACCGACGGATACAGGCCCATCGCGCGAAGGGCGCGCACGCCTCCCATGCCGAGCAGAATCTCCTGGCGAATGCGCATGTCGCGGTCGCCGCCGTACAGTCGCGCCGTGATCTCGCGATCGTCCGGATCGTTCGCTTCGAAATCGCTGTCCAGCAAGTACAGCGGCACGCGGCCGACGTTGCACTGCCAGATGCGCACGCTGAGCTCGCCATCGGGGTAGGGAACGCCGAAAACGATCGGCTGGCCCTGATCGTCGCGCACGAGCGAAACAGGCAGGTTGTAAAAGTCGTTTTTCGGATAACGCTCCTGCTGCCAGCCGTCCGCATTCAAATATTGCCGGAAATATCCTTCCCGGTAGAGCAGCCCAATGGCCACCAACGGCAGGCCTATGTCGCTGACGGATTTGAGAAAATCGCCGGCAAGCACCCCCAATCCTCCGGAATAGACGCCCAGAGATTCGTGAATGCCGTATTCGGCGGAAAGGTAGGCGGCCAGAACGTCTTGGGGCGCCGAAGGGTTGCGATCGCGCCAGGGGTTCACGGTGAGGTAGTCATGGGTGCGCTTCCAAACGCGATCCAGGTGCGCAAGGAAACTGTCGTCCTGCGCCAATGCCTCCAGTCGGTCCTGGCTGACCCGTCCGAGCAGCAACACCGGATTCTGGGCGATTTCGAGCCAGAGATCGCGATCGATCCGGAAGAACAAGTCGATGGCCTCGGGGTCCCAGCACCAACAGAAGTTGTTGGCGATGTCGCTGAGCCGCGCGATCTTCGGCGGCAGCTTTGGGACCACGGTATAGGTCAATACGGTTGCCATGCTACGCGTTCTCCGTGTTGCGAATGAAAACTTCCGTCATATTCCCCCAGCCCCCCCTCCCGTGCGATGGGTGCGGCGG
>JAKJDA010000092.1:0-238 GCA_022706165.1 Candidatus Hydrogenedentota bacterium
CGCGGGCATGATTGAGGTACAATAGATCGAACAACGGACTGCACGAGGAACACGCCATGCATGTGACCGTGAACGGAGAAGCCAGGGTCGTGGCCGAGGGCATGAGCATCTTGGAATTGCTGGATGAATTGGGACTCGAGAAGGAAGCGACGGTCGTCGAGCGCAACGGCGACATTCTCGACCGCGCCGCCTATGGGGCGACGATTCTGGCCCACGACGACGTGATCGAACTGGTCCG
>JAKJDA010000092.1:301-9217 GCA_022706165.1 Candidatus Hydrogenedentota bacterium
ACGTCGTCATCACGGAATCGTTCTGCGCAGGCCGATCGGCGCTCGACGTCCTGGAAGCCGTGCTCGACGCGGGCGTGGGCATCGTGCAACTGCGCGAAAAGGAGATGAGCGACGGCGACCTGTATCGGCTTGGCGCGGCGTTTCGCGAACGCACTTCCGCTGCGGGGGCGCTTTTGGTGGTGGACGATCGCGTCGATGTGGCGTTGGCCATTCGAGCAGACGGCGTCCACTTGGGCCAGACGGACCTGCCGATAGCCGCCGCACGCCGCATCGCCCCCGACCTGCTCTTGGGCGCTTCGGCGCACTCCCTCGATCAAGCCGTTGCTGCACAAGCCGCCGGCGCCAGTTACGTGAACATTGGCCCGATCTTCCCCACCCAGACCAAGGCCGTCGCTGCGGGCGCGCTCGGCCCCGTCGCCATCGACGCGATCGCGCCATGCCTGCGCGTGCCCTTTACGGTCATGGGCGGCATCAAGGAATACAACATCGGCGAAGTGTTGCAACGCGGGGCGCGTCACGTGGCCGTCGTCACGGCCGTCACCTCCGCCCCGGATGTGCGAAAAGCTGCACGCGCATTGCGCGCGGCCCTGCGCGCCGACTCATAGAAACGCCGACGCGTTCCCAAGCGTCGGCGCCCCGTTTTTTTTGGAGCCGGACGCCTTGCGGAATGCGCCTGCTCGTGCTACGCTAAGGCATGGCATGGTTGCGCTAGGGTGATACTCGTGTATTTTCCTGCACTTTTCGCAAATGAGGACGGTCCGTTGTGCTGCTCGATCTGATTCACAACATTGCCCTGTTGGTTGCGCTGGCGGTGGCGCTTCAGACGTTGACGCAGCGGTTGAATGCGCGGCGTTGGGTCTGGGGCGTAATCTCCGGGCTGTTGTTTGGACTCGTCGGCGTAGTCGGCATGATGACGCCGCTTCGGTTCGCGCCCGGGGTGATTTACGACGGACGCTCCATCGTGCTTTCCTTGGCGGGGTTGTTCGGCGGAGGAATAACCGCAGCCATTGCGGCGGCCCTTTCCGGCGCGTACCGGTGGCACCTGGGAGGCGCCGGCGTTTGGGCCGGCTTGTCGGTGATTGTGGAATCGGCGGCGCTGGGCGTGGCCTTGCGCCATTTGCGCAAACGCGACGAACGCTGGATGGAATGGCGGCGACTGCTGTTGTTCGGAGTCCTGGTGCACGCCCTTATGCTGGCGCTGCAATTGCTGATACCCGGGGGCGTAGGTCTGGAGGTGGCGCGTCGTTTCGGTCTGCCCATTCTGACGCTCTATCCGCTCGCGTTCCTGGTGGCGGCGGATGTCTTCCTGGAAGGCGAGCGACGACGCGACAAGACGTTGGCGCTCACGCAAAGCGAGGCGCGATACCGAAGCCTGTTCGAGAACAATCATGCCGTGATGCTGCTCATCAGCCCCGAGGATGGCCGGATCGTGGACGCAAACCCGGCGGCCTGCGCCTTTTACGGCTGGCAACGGGAGGAACTGCGCCGCAAACGCATCGAAGAGATCAATACGCTTACCCCCGAAGAAATCCAGCGCGAAATAGAAACGGCGCGGGAAGGCCAACGCAACCATTTCGAGTTCTGCCACCGACTGGCCGACGGTTCGGTGCGTGAGGTCGAAGTGTTCAGCGGCCCCATCGATTTCAACGGGGTTTCGTTGCTCTATTCTCTCGTGCATGACGTAAGCGACCGGCGAAAAGCGGAAAAGGCGCTGCGCGAAAGCGAGGCCTTTTTCCGCATGGTGATGGATAGCTTGCCGATCGGAATCGCCGTGAATACGGTGTTTCCGAAAGTGGAATTCCTGTACCACAACGAGAATTTCCTGAAACATTACGGAATAACGCGCGAAGACATCGCATCGCCCGATTCCTTTTGGGAGGCCGTCTACAAAGATCCTGCATACCGGGAAAAGATCAGAAAACAGGTGAACGACGATCTGGCCAGCGGCGATCCCCAACGAACGTTTTGGGAAAATGTGCCCATCGCGCGCGAGGGCGAAGAAACGCGATACGTGAACGCCTACAACACGTCCGTCGTGAAGGGAGACGACCATTTATTCATCTCAACGGTGATCGACATCACCGAACGCAAACGGGCGGAGGAGGCGATTCGTCTGCACAACCTTCTCTTCGAGGAATCGCTGAACGAAATTTACCTGTTCTCGAGCGATTCCTTGAACTTTTGGCAGGTGAACCGGGCCGGGCAGCACAATCTTGGCTACACCATGGAAGAGCTGCGCGCGCTCACGCCGCTGGACATCAAGCCCGAAATAACGCGAGAGCACTTTGAATCCCTGCTGGCGCCGTTGCGGCGCGGAGAAATGGAGGGGATCGTGTTCGAAACGGTGCATGCGCGCAAGGATGGATCTCGCTATCCCATCGAGGCGCACGTGCAACTGCTCGAACACGCGGACCAACCGTTGTTCGCGGCAATCATCATTGACATCAGCGATCGCGCGGCCATGGAAGAGAAACACCGAAAAATCGAGGAACAGTTGTTTCAATCCCAGAAGATGGAAACGGTGGGCCAGTTGGCGGGCGGCATCGCTCATGACTTCAACAACCTGTTGCAAGTCATTCTGGGCTACGGCGACATGGCAATGGAAGACGCCCCGGAAGGTTCGGAGCTTCGCCAGAGCCTCGAAGAAGTTCTCAAGGCGTCCCGGCGCGCGGAAACGCTGGTAAAGCAACTGTTGGCCTTCAGCCGCCGTCAGGTGCTCGAGATGAAAGACATCAACCTGAACGACGCCATTGCCGAGATGCTGAAAATGCTGCAACGCGTCATCGGCGAGCATATTTCGCTGGATATGGTTTCCGGACATGACTTAGGGACGATTCGCGCCGACACGGGCCAAATCGGACAGATTCTGACAAACCTGTGCGTCAATGCCCGCGACGCCATGCCGGAAGGGGGCTCCATCACCATCGAAACCGAGAATGTCCGATTCGATGAGGAATACTGCGTGCGTCACGTATGGGCCAAGCCCGGCCGATACGTGTTGCTGAGCGTGACCGACACGGGCTGCGGCATGGATCGGGAAACGATGGACAAGGCGTTCGAGCCGTTTTTCACTACCAAGGAGCTGGGAAGAGGAACCGGGCTGGGGCTCGCGACCGTGTACGGCCTTGTCAAACAACACGACGGCTTTATCCATGTCTACAGCGAAATGGGACAAGGCACGACCTTCAAAATTTACCTGCCCGTCGTCGAGCGTTCCGCCTCCGCCGTCGGCAGCAAGATCGTCGGCCCGACCCCTCGCGGAACCGAAACGATTCTGTTGGCCGAAGACGACGCCACGGTGCGCAATTTGACCCGGTCCATCCTGAAACACGCCGGCTATACGCTGCTGCTCGCCGCCGACGGCGAAGAAGCATGGGAACTCTTCGATCGCCATGCCGACGACATCGACCTGGTCATCTTGGACGTGATGATGCCGAAAATGGGAGGTCGCGCGGTCTATGAACGCATCCGCCAAACACATCCGGACACACGCGTGCTCTTCGCCAGCGGCTATAGCATGAACGCCATTCACACCAACTTCGTGCTGGACCAAGGCGTGTCGCTCATCCAGAAGCCCTACCAACGGGACGACTTGTTGCGCAAGGTGCGCCAAGTTTTGGACGCCGATCCCGATCCGATCCTCTCATAGCGTTTCGCGGGGCGCAGGAGCCACTTACGCCCCCAAGATCAGTCCCTTGACGAAATCGGCGAACTCGCGGAAGTCGCGTCCCACGGACCTCCCATGAGGCGCTCGATGGCTGCGACGGCTTGGTGAAGATCGTGGAGCGCGCGCGCGCGCTCGCGTTCGAAATCGAGCAGGGTGCGCGTCGCGTCGATCAGTTCGAGAAAACCTGCGCCCGCCGCGGCGGCATAGCGAGTTTGCAGGTTTTGATACGTTTGCTTGGCCCTGGGCATGAGGGTCTCATCGTAGAGATTCAACCGCCGTTGCGCATCCTCATGGTTGTAGATCGCCATACGAGCTTCGGATTCCATGTCCAGAGCCATTTGGCTCCGGTCATGCACGGCGGCTTCTTCCATGCGCTTGGCTTCGGCAATGCCCGCGCGGACTTTCTGCCTCCAGATCGGCAGGCTCATGGTGAACGTGACCATGACGTCGTCCTTTACGTCTGGAGAACGCAGTTCCCGAGGCGTTCTCGCAAGCATATCGACATCCATGGCCGCGCCGATCCAATCCATCTCGCCCGCAATGAAGAGACGTTTGCCGGCATCTGCGGCGTTGAGAAGCGCGGTCGTTTGGGGCATGCCGCGCATGCCTTTCATTTTCTCGAACTCGAGTCCAATGCCAAGCATGGGATAACCCATTTTTCGCGCGAGGGCGGTTCCCGCCTTGCGGCTATCGATCGTGTGCTGGGCGGCGGTCAATTGCGGGTTGGCGGCGCGCACCTGGGCCAACACCACGGGCGCAGGCGGGGGCGGGGGCGGCAAGGCCATGGGTTGGGGCCACGCCGGCGCCTCGGCGACGTCGCGTCCGATGGCAGCGGTCAAACGCGCCGCCAATGCCGGACGGAGTTGTTGCAGCGACGCGTAGTAGTCTTGAAGCGTAGACTGCTCGATCTGCGTCCGCAAGAGATCGTCTTCGCCGACAAGCGCGAGTGCGTATTGAGCGCGCACGATATCTTCCATATAAGACAAGGTCGCGGCTTGGGCCTCGGCCGCTCGGAGATTGTCGGCCAGGTAGGCATACTCGTGGTACGCCCGCTTCACTTCGAAGACGATTTCGCTTCGCACGACATGGAGACGTTGCAGCGCGACGTCCGCTTCGGCGAGGGCGGCGTTCTTTCGGGCCTTGAGCGTGCCGAACCAGGGGAATTCCTGCATGAGCCCAACGCCGTAACGCTTGTCGCTTGATTGCGCAAAATAGGAATAGGAAAGCGTGGGGTCGTCGAGCGCGCCCGCCATTGTGACGCGCTCCATGGCGGCGCGCCATTCCGCATGGGCGGCGCGAAGCGCGGGGCTTCGGTCAATCGCTTCGAGAATGTAGCCCCGAAGTTCGTCGTTTTCGGCGTAAAACGCGGGGGAGTCCGCTTCCGGCGCGTTCGCGCGCGCCGCCACAGGCACGAGCAAAAGGGCCGCCAGCGCCCAGGCTGTCTTCCGCATATCACCCTCCCGTCGCTGGAACGCTCTCCGTTGCCGAAGCGCCGCCGATCCGGCCGCGTTGAAACATCCACTCCTTATGCCAGCAATATAGCACCGGAACCATGAAAAGCGTCAGCAAAACAAACATCATTCCGCCGAATGAAGGGATGGCCATCGGGATCATGATATCCGATCCGCGGCCCGTGGAGGTGAAAACGGGCAACAAGGCCAGGATGGTGGTCGAACTGGTCATCAAACATGCACGGATGCGGCGAACGCCGCCGGCAAGCGTCGCCTCGCGAATTTCCTCCACGGAAGCCGGGCGCCTCTTCTCGAAGCTTTGGTCCAAATAGGTCGCGATAACGACGCCGTCATCTTCCGCGACGCCGAACAATGCGATGAAGCCCACCCATACCGCCACGCTCAGGTTGATGGGACGCACCTGGAACAAGTCGCGCAGATTGACGCCCAAAAACGTTACGTCCAGAAACCAGGGCTGATTATAGAGCCAGACCAGGATCATGCCGCCGCCCCATGCGACGAGAATGCCGCTGAAAACGATGAACGACGTCGTCGCCGAACGGAATTGGAAGTAGAGGATCAAAAACATGAGACCCATCGACAGCGGCAGAACGATGGCGAGGGTCTTTTGGGCATGGAGTTGGTTCTCGTATGATCCTGCAAAGGCATAGCTGACGCCCGCAGGAATGACAAGACGCCCGGCGGCCGTCGCTGCAGTGAGCAGCCGCTGGGCATTCTCCACGACATCGACCTCGGCATGTCCCGGCTGCTTATCGAACAAAACGTATCCCACGAGAAAGTTGTCTTCGCTTTTGATGACCATAGGGCCCCGCACATAACGAATATCCGCGAGTTGCGCCAAAGGAATCTGCGTCCCGTCCATGGCCGGCACAAGCGTCGCCCCGAGGGCTTCGATGTTGTCGCGCAATTCCCGTAGGTACCGGATGCGAACAGGAAAGCGTTGACGCCCTTCGACGGTGGCGGTGATCGGCATGCCGCCGATCGCCATTTCGATCACGTCCTGCACGTCGCGGACGGCAAGGCCATACCGCGCAATGGCCGGGCGATCGATGTCGATCTCGAGATAGGGATTGCCGACGATCCGGTCCGCGATAACCGTGTCGGGTTCGACGCCCGGCACTTCCCTGAGAAAGCGCTCCATGTCGAGCCCGACGTTTTCGATGGCCTGCAGGTCGGTCCCTTTAATCTTCACTCCCATGGGAGCGCGCATGCCGCTCTGCAGCATCACGATGCGCGCGGCGATTGGCTGAAGCTTCGGCGCGGAAGTCACGCTAGGCAACTGCGCCGCCGCCACGATTTCTTCCCATATGTCGTCGGGCGAACGAATCGAGTCGCGCCACTGACGGTACGGCCTGCCAAGGGGATCGGGGATCGGGTCTCCGTTGGCGTCTCGCGCGAAATCGCCGCGAACCGCATCAAAACGAAAGGTGAGACGACGTCCTGCAGCGTCGGTTTTGTACTCCGATTTGTAGTTGATGACCGTCTCAATCATGCTGATCGGGGCCGGATCGAGGGCCGAATCGGCGCGGCCCAGCTTGCCGACGACCGACTCGATCTCGGGAATCGCCGAGATGGCGCGGTCCTGATGCGCGATGACTTCGAGCGCCTCGCTTAGGGAAGCATGCGGCATGGTGGTGGGCATGTACAGAAACGATCCCTCGTCCAACGCAGGCATGAATTCCTTGCCGAAGCCCGGAAGCTTATGCGCAAGACGCGACCATGCGGACGAAGCGCGGATGGTCTCCGGCGCGATTCCCAGGAAGCGGGCCCCTTCTGGAATGAAGCCAAACACTGCATCGAATCCGAGCCACGCGCTGTAACCAAATACCAGGATCCCCGCCGGAATGGAAAGATACGCCGCCTTGTGCCGAAGACACCACCGCAACGCCGGCGCATACATGAACTGAAACGCGTAGAAAAAACCCAACACCCCGCCCAACGAGACAACCACGAAAAGAAGGTTGCGGAACATCCCCCTGTGGGGGCCCAACGGAAGCCATTCCATCGTTAGGACGATGCCAACGAGAAGGGCGACCGTCAGGTTGACCGCGACCACGGCGGCGTTGCGGAGCCGAGCGGGCAAGAGAGGAGCGATGAGGTTGTGTCCGGCAATGCAGACCAGCAGCGCGCCGAGCCAAAATTTGTAGACTATGGCGAGCGCAATGCCCGCGCCGGCAATGCAGGCGAGCAACAGCGTGCGCCTTCTTGCGGCGATCGTCGCAGACGGCGTGAACAGCGCATGCGCGAGGGCGGGCAGGATCGTCAGCGCCACGATGACGGAGGCCGCCAACGCGAAGGTCTTGGTGAAAGCGAGCGGGCGAAAGAGCTTTCCCTCCGGTCCGGTCATCGTGAAAACAGGCAGGAACCCTATCAGCGTCGTGCCGACGGCAGTGACGATGGCGCTGCCCACTTCGCTCGACGCGCGGTAGATGACGTGAAGGCGATCTTCTTCCGGAGGCGCTTCCTTGAGGTGCTTGAGGATGTTCTCGCAAATGATGATGCCCATGTCGACAAGAGTGCCGATGGCGATGGCAATGCCCGACAACGCAACGATGTTCGCGTCGACATGCGCAAGCTTCATGGCGATAAAACAAATGAGCACCGCCAGCGGCAGCACGAGGCTGATCAAAATCGAACTGCGCAAATGCATCACCATCACGATCACGACGATGATCGTCACCAGAATCTGCTCGAATATCGCAGCGTTCAGGGTGCCCAAGGTCTCGTAGATTAGTCCGGTGCGATCGTAGAACGGCACGATCGTCACCTGACTCGTCGTAATCCACGTCGGCCACTGATCCCGAGGCGTCTTCGCAAGCCAGGCAAGCCAAGCGGCCTGATCAAGCTCGCCCAGCCGGCTCGGCCCAATCGCATGCGCCGCCGCGAAACGATCGACCTCGTCCAACGAAGGGGACGGATCGCGCAACACGGCCTTCACAGGCAGGCTGGAGGCGATCTCGTCTATCCGTTGTTTGACGCGCTTGATGACTTCAAGCGGGTTGGCCCCGTATCGCACCACGACGATGCCGCCCGCCGCTTCGGCGCCGCCTTTATCGAGAACGCCGCGGCGCATTTCAGGTCCTAACGATACGTGCGCAATGTTCTTGATGTATAGGGGCGTATTGCCGACAGACTTCACCACCGTGTTTTCGATATCCGACAAGCTCTTCAAAAAGCCGCGGCCGCGAATGAGGTACTCAACGCGGTTCACCTCGATCGTGCTCGCGCCAACGTCGAGATTGGACTTGCGGACCGCCTCGATCGCTTCCTCAATCGAGACGCCGTGCATGCGCATCGCGGCGGGATCGACGTCGATCTGGTATTCCTGCACATATCCGCCGACGGACGAGACTTCGCTGACGCCGCCCGCGCCCAGCAACGCGTAGCGCACGTGGTAGTCCTGGACGGTGCGCAGTTCGCGTGAATCCCATCCGCCAACGGGACGGCCCTCGGGATCGCGGCCTTCCAAGGTGTACATGTACACTTGCCCGAGCCCCGTCGCATCAGGACCGAGCGTGGGGCGAACCCCTTCGGGAAGACTGCCGTCCGGCAGACTGCTCAGCTTTTCGAGCACGCGGCTGCGCGACCAATAAAATTCGATGTTTTCTTCGAATATGACATAGAGCGTCGAAAATCCGAAGTAGGAATGGCCGCGGATCGTTTTAACCCCGGGAATGCCCAAGAGCGCCGCAGACAAGGGATACGTGATCTGATCTTCGATGTCCTGCGGCGACCTTCCTTCCCACGGCGTGAACACGATTTGCTGGTTCTCGCCAA
>JAKJDA010000093.1 GCA_022706165.1 Candidatus Hydrogenedentota bacterium
TGGGGTGCGTCATCACCACCCGCCATACCATCGACGCGCATATCACCGTCGATATCCGGCACATCGAAAAACAGGCCGACGACGTCCTGGACTTTGTCGAAGGCAAAAAAGACGCCCTGTCCGAACCGACCGCCGCGCCCCCCGCTCCATCCTCCCGGCTTCGCGACATCCTCGATGCGCTGGCGCCGTGCCGCACCGCCTACGCCGCCGATCTGCGATCGGCCTCCCCCAGAATCACCGAAATCGCCGGACGCATGAAGGAACGTCACGCTTCCGTCGAGCAACTCAAAAAGAACAGCGCTGTCGGCGAAGCCAACAACGGCTATCTTGAAATCCGGCCTTCCCAGGCGTTGGCCGATCCCAGCGCCAAAAACGAGGCCCAAAAAGTCGTTGCCGCCGAAAATGTCGACCGCAAAGACCTGTACCGCGAGATCGCTCGGCTCAACGCCGCCGAAAACGTGTCCGTTGCCACGGTCGAACGCGTCTACGCACAAAAACGGCTGCTGCGCGCCGCTTCCGGCGAAATCGTCCAATTGCCGCCCGCCGGAGCCGATTTCGACGCCTTCAAGAAATCGTCCGCAGGCCAAAAACTCGGAAGCGCCTGCGAACCGGGCGCCTGGGTCGTGTTGCCATAGCCGATCAGCCCCTACGCGCCCCTCGGGTTCCACGCCCGCCGCCTCGACGGCGGGCGTTTCTATGAAGAGGCCGCCGGAAAGGATATCGAGAGTGTTCGACGACTTCATCGCGCCGGGAATGCCCCAGCCGGTATTCTGGCTCTTTGTTTCCGTGGCCATCATCATTCAAGGCGTCAGCAAATCCGGTTTCGCCGGGGGCGTGGGCATTTTATCCCTGCCGCTCATGATGCTGGTCATGCCCAGCCAACGCGTAGCCGGCGTCATGCTCCCCCTCCTCATCCTGCTCGATCTGAACGCCATCTACATCCACCGCCATAACAAACAATGGAAACCCATCCTCGCCCTGTATGTGCCCGCCGTCGCGGGAATCCTCGCTGGAGCGGCCCTCTGGTGGTGGATCGGCAAGGAAGGCGCCAAAACCTACGACGTGCCCATCAAACGCTTCGTCGGCGTCATTGCCATTGTCTTTTCCCTATATATCGTGGGAAAAGAACACGCCGGGAATTGGGTGAAACGCATTACTCCAGGACCTGTCTTCAGCATCGTCGCCGGACTTTCCGCAGGATTCTGTTCCACCCTGGCCCACGCTGCGGGCCCCATCGTCGGCCTTTACATGTTCGCTCAAGGCATGAGCAAGAACGTATTCGTGGGCACGACTGCCTGGATGTTTACACTGCTCAATATAACAAAATTGCCATTCTATTTCGCCGTGGGGCTGGTCGAGACCGACGTCCTTCTCTTCGACTTGTCGCTCGTATGGTTGATCCCCATCGGATCCTACCTCGGAAAGTGGATGCATCACCGGGTATCCGAACGCCTGTTCAACCGGATCATCCTATTCTTCACCCTCCTGGCGGCCCTCCAACTGCTCACCGACATCAACCTGGTGCAGCGGGGTCTGGAACTGGCTGTGCGACGCCACGTTCAATAAATACCATTAAAGCCGCATATTCAAAAAAATAGCGTATTCACTTCCGATATTGCCAACTCCTCGATCCGAAAAATAAAATGCTCTTTTTGTAAACGTATTTTTTCACAAAGTTAAGTTTTCCATACCTACTACTGCGCCATATTGTTCGGACTAGTAAACCTATTCCGCGCCTTTTACATTTAAGATTGCCAAAATCGCGGACTTGAAAAATCAATCTTTTTTATGACACCATGCCGGGGTATGCAGCGCTCCGGTTGACGAAAACTTGACGGCCCGCCAGAAGCCCGTCGATGCGATTCAGCCTGTCGCTCTCCACGATCCGAATTTCCAGAATCGTTTTTCGTTGATAACATACTGAATTTCAATAAGTTACGCGGTAGATGCGCGCATGTCGCTCTGGGGAGCGTCCGTTGGCGCCACGTATGCACCATGCCGTCCCGGACGCGAAACCCAGACAGCGAGGGCACGACTATGAAGAAGACACTGAGCGCAAAGAACCGGACAGGGCGATTCCTTCGCAAGGCCTCCTGGAGTGCATTCATTCTCCTCATGGCGACAGCCGGTTCCACAGCTCAGGCCGCCATCCTTTCGGCGGGCGCCGCCGCCCTCGTTCAGATCATCGTCGAAGCGCCGATCGACACGGACAATGATGGACTATTGGACGATGTCGAAATCCTCCTGGGAACCAACCCGTACCTTCCCGATACCGACGGCGACTCGTTGCCGGACGGATGGGAAGTGGAAAACGGGATCGATCCGCTGACGGGAACCGATGCGACCCAGGACAGCGACAGCGATAGTTTGACCAATGCCGATGAATATGCGTTGGGCACGTACGCCTACCTCCCCGATAGCGACGATGACGGTTTTTGGGATGGGATCGAAATGCAAGCCGGCACGGACCCGCTGTCCTCCACCTCCGTCCCGCAGTCCACTGTCCGGGGCGACGTGAACTGCGACGGACTCGTGGACGCCTTTGACGTGCAGCTCGTCATCAACGGCGCGCTCCGTCTGGTGACGCCCGCCCCGACGGATATGGACGCCTCGGGTTCGGTCGACGCCATGGACGTGCAGATAGTGATTAACGCGGCCTTGGGATTGTAAGCCCAGGTCCTTCCTGCTATGCTAGGAGCGTGGTTTCAACCGACTACCGCGACAGGCCGATGCCGGAAACGTCCATCGGCTCTGTCGCGCCCATGAGACCGCACTCCTGGGCTCGCAGCGGCCGGGCAAAGGCCTAACAGTCAAGCAAGCGAGGGAACCCAACATGAAACTTGCCCACCATCCAGCAATCTCCACGGTCTGCTTCCGGAGCATGATGTGTCTTGTAGCGTGTTGGGCGTGTTGGGGGCCAGGCCGGGCGTTCGGTTTCGACGCCAGCGCCCCGCTCGACCTCTCTCCTTCTATGAAGAGCGCCCTCGAGATAGCGAATTCCGTGTACGTCAATCCGCAACTGGCCGTCGAGAACGCGTCGTCGACCGTGTTCGACAATGCCGCGCCGACGACCGGAACCATGGAGTGTCCACCCTCTATCAATGGCCCGTTGACCTTGAGTTATGCCAACGCCGGGGACACCGGGGGAAGCGGCCTGAAGACCGTCACCTTGTGGTACAAGAAAGAGGGGGACGCCGCGTGGACCAACACCGGCCAAACCCGGATGGCCTCTTCCGGAACCTTCGGTTTCTCTCCCTCCGCCGAGGGGAGATACTATTTTGCGATCCAAGCCGAGGACAATGCCGGCAATACGTCTCCCGCGCCTGCCGATTCGGGCATGGTTTCCGCCGCGTACGACAAGACGCCTCCCGTTATCGCCCTCATCGGGGAATCCCGCGTTACCGTTTCCCAGGGAGCCAGCTATGTCGACGAAGGGGCAACCGCTTCCGACGCCATCGACGGCGATCTTAGCGCGAGCATCGTCGCAACGAACGCCGTCAACACGGCCGTTGCGGGACAATACACCGTCACGTACACCGTCAGCGATATCGCCGGGAACGCGGCCGTCGCCGTGGTGCGCCAGGTAATCGTCACGACAGCCTATCGCTTGACGTTGCTTTCGCCCTCCCACGGCGAAGTGACCGCCAGCCCCGCGCCCGACGCCGACAACCGGTATGCGCCGGGCACAGCCGTGACCCTCACGTATGTTCCTCAAACCGAAAGCGGCTATTCGCTTGTTTCTTGGTCCGGCGCCGTTCAGGACGCCACGAATCCGAACCAGGCCCGCGTGGTCATGAATGCCGACGCCACGGTCTCGGCAGTTCTCGCGCGCGACGCGGGTTCTGTCGCGGTTTCTGTTTCGCCGGACACGGCCCGGTGGACGGTGACCGACGCCGACTCTGTCTCTCACGCCGGAACGGGATCGACGACGCTGACGAACGTGGCGACCGGCGCGGTCACCATTGCGTATTCGCCTGTGACTGGCTACGTCACGCCTCCCGCAGAGGCCGCCTTCCTGGCCAAGGACGCGACCGTTACGTTTCAAGCGACCTATGCGCCCAGCGAAGAAGGCCTGATCGTTTCGATTCCGACGACTCTCACCGCCGCTCCGAGTGCGGTGGTCTCCTGTCCCGTCACGTTGAATAACGCTGCGGGGATTACGAGTTTCAGCGTGACTGTCCGCTTTGACAATGCCAAAATCGACTGCACCGGAGCCAGCAACGGCGCACTCGTGAGCCGCTGGGGCGGCGTTCAAGTCGACAAAGGCGCCAACTACGTGACGGTGTCCGGCGCCGGCCAGGCCCTTGCCGCGGGCGGCGGCGTCCTGGCCTCCCTGCAATTGCGCATACTGCCTTCCGCTGCCGCGGGCGTGACGCCGCTGACCCTGTCGAGCGTTTCGTTGAACCGGAACGCCTTGAAGGTCGCGACGCACGACGGCAGCCTTACCATTGAAGGCGCTGCAGGGCAGTTCACGTGGGGCGATGTCGATGGCGACAGCCTGGCCACCGCCCAAGACGCAACCTATGTCCTCCAGCGGCGCGTGGGGCTCATCGCGCAATTGCCGGTGGCCCAGCTTTCGGGCAAGCCGGACGATCTGGGCGGCGGAAACGTTAGCGCCCGCACCCCGGCAGTCGTGGGCGCCTATGATGCCGCGCTGATTTTGAAACATGCCGCGGGGACGTTGGCGTCCTTCCCTGCCGACGTCAACAAGAACGGCAAAGGCCCCGATGTTGGCGCTCAGCCCCCTGCTTCTCCGGATCCCAGCGCTCCCAAGCGTGTCGTGACCATCACCGGCGCCTTGGCGCTGCGCGCGAATGCGGACCTTCAAGTCCCTATCCAGATAGACAACGCGGAGGCCGTGGCCGGCTATTACGCGGAAATCGCATATGATCCCGCGCAGATCGAGTTTGTCGGCTTCAACAAAGGTCTCCTGACCGATGCATGGCCGGTTCCCGTGGCGAATGTTCAAAATGGCGTGCTGCGACTGGCCGGCGCCGGGGCCCAGCCTATCCAAGGATCGGGCGTGCTGGCCGTGTTGACCTTCCGCGCGCTGGCAACGGCCGGAGCCGGGGAAACGGCGACTCTCCGCTTCACGGTGGCTGAGTTGAACGACGGCCTCATTCTCGCGGAAGCGCGCGCCACCGAAGCCGTGCCCACGCTGGCTCAATTGGCCCCTGCCCGCGGCAGCGCCGTCGGCGGCACGCTGGTCACGATCACCGGAGCCAATCTTGCCGGCGTCACGAGCGTTGCCTTTGGCGCTGCGTCCGCCCCGTGGTTCCGCGTCCTGCCCGGAGGCAACGGCATCGTCGCCTTGACGCCCCAGGGCAATGGCGCGGTCAGCGTGCAGGCCGTCGCGGCAAACGGCACGGCTACCCTGCGCGACGCATTCACCTACTTCGTCCCGGATGTCCAGCTCTCCCTTCGTCCGCAGGGCGTCGTGAAGGCGGGAAGCGTGCTCGACATACCGGTGTTCGTCGAGATCCCGATGGGCGCCAAACCGGCTACGATCCAGTTCGTTCTCAACTACGATCCAACCCGCTTCACCACTCCGTCCGCGCGTGCTGCTGCTGCGGCGGCGTTGGGCAATGCGGCGACAGGTAAAACCATCTCCAGCTCCGTCGTGCGGCCGGGCGAACTGCTTGTCGTCATCAAGGGCGGACAGAGCGCGGCGGCCGCGATGCAGCCGGGGCTTCTGTGCACGCTGCAACTCGTGGCCACCGGCGGCAAGAGCACTTCCGAAAGCATCCTCTACATCAGCGAGGTGAAATCCGCGACCGCAGCGGCGAAATCGCTTGAAGGCGACGCCAATTCAGCCCCGGCGATGGCAGCCCAATGACGCGCCTTGCCGGGCCAGGTCCATCGATCAATTCGGTGAGACCCGGGAAGCCGCAAGCAGAAAAGGCAATCCTGTTGCCAGAAAGTAAAGGAGTATTTACTTTCGAAAGGGCTTCGGAGGGGGCGTGGTCGCATGATGGGAACGAGCCCCCGCGCCTGAAAACGATCCATGAGGATGAGGGCTTTCATTTTTGGGAGACGGCTGGGCGTTGCATCGGCGCTTGCGCGCTGCAAGGCCTTGCTTCTGGAAACCTTGTTTTTTCGATGTGTCACGCAACATCGGCCCCGTTTTGGAACCATGATGTCGGCGGAAAGAAGGACCAGCCGATATCTTGGGGGGGTAGATGTCCGGAAATAGTGGACCTAGGCCGAAATAATTAACCTAGCGAAAAATGCGCATATAAAACATGCGCTCCCTTCTTGCGTCGTGTACAAAAAACTTCACATCACACACGGCGCGCCCCGAGCAATGTATAGATAACTTTACATATAGGGGCGAGATTTGGAGCCGAAGGATTCAACTGCTGTTCGATCGGCGTTGATTTTCAGGTGGTTTTTGTTGGAGACGGCCACGCCGTTTGCAGAAAGTGTAAAGTGATATCTCCTGGGGGTTGATTTGGGAGGTAGAATATGATAGACTTTTATTATGATTAGCAATACAGTTGCGAAAAATAGAATACGTGAGCTTCGGGCGCGTCTTGGGCTGCGGCAGGTGGATTTGGCGCGTGAAATTGGGGTTTCGCGGCAAAGCATCATTGCCATTGAGCGTTGCCGTCTGCACCCGTCGGTCTTGTTGGCGTTGCGTATTGCCCGTGTATTGCGCGAGCCGGTGGATTACGTGTTCTATTTGGTTCCTGCCGATTTGGCAGTGGAGAGGGTGGAGGACATGGATCGCACGGCGGAGGGGCCTTCCAGGCTGCACCCGCCGGAGGGAGATGTCCGGATTTCCGCCAGGCAGGACGTTCCGGAGGCCGCTGCGGGAAAAATGCCGGCCCTGGCGGGGGAATCGGCTGGTTTTGCATCGGGATCGGGGCGCATGTGGGAGGAAGAGGTTCCGGGGAAAGCGATTTGGGATTTTCCGGAGAATTGAGGGGGGACTTTTTCAGATAAGGCCGCGTTCGGTGTTTGTTATCGGGTGAACAGGATGTGTTGGGCGCGGGACCGGTAGAAAATTTTCGTAAGAAACCCGGCGACGGCATCGGGGGATGTTTCGGAGGCGGGCAAGGATATGGGGGTGAAGGCGCCGTGGGGGATGCGGTCGTGAAAAGCGCCTTCCATGTGTATTCGTTCCATGGGGGTGCAGGGGGCGTGGGCGCGGAGCTGGGCGCCGGGGGTGTATTCGAGATCGTGGGTGAACGGGTCGTTTTTGAGGAGGCGCCGGGCGATTTCGGGGTGCCGGTGCAGGTCGTGTTGGGCAAAGCGGGCAAGGACGATAGGGTCGGCGGTCTGGGAGAGGAAGACGGGCAGATGGCTCCGGTGTCCGAGTTGTTGGCAGGCATCGTCCAGATACGCAAGAATGCGGTGCGCCAAGGCCCGGGTTTCTTCTGTTTCGTGCAATTCATTTCCGGTCAGATGCTGAACGCATTCGTTGAGCCCGGCGACGCCGACGGCGTATGAAATGGCCTGTTTGTCCAGGAAGGGCTGTCCCTCGTGTTCGATGGCGAAGAGGCCCAATGGACCGCTGTTTTTGCGTGCGATAAGGCTGTCGAGAAAGGCGCGTTTTTCGGCGTGCGCTTGAACGGCGAGGGCTGCTAGGCGATCCAGTTCCGGCCACAGGTCGTCGAGGGATTCCACGCGGTAGGCGGCGCGCGCCAGGTTTAGGGCGATCCGTTGCGCGATCACGTCGTGCGGCTGCCATGATGCCTGGCGCGGGGCTTCGTCGCGCAGAAATTGAAAGCGCACGGGCTTGGAGGACGAAGCCATCTCGACCGCGCGGGCCAGGAATTCGTTGAAGCCCGGCGCGCGCAACGCCGTTTCCGTCACGGCGATGGAAGGCGCGGGGCACATTCCGGGCGGGAGTTCGCGGCAGACGTCGAGCAAGGCGTTTGCCAAACGCTGCGCCGAGGGGCGGTAATCGGCGTGGCGCTGGTTGATCGGAAGGCTGTCCGCGCCGATGGGTTCCTCGTCGGCAAGGCCCTTGGGGGGTTCCCATGCGACGACGAATTCCGCTTGGGGGGAACGGCGTCCGCGCAACGCTCCGCCGTGGGCGAGTTCCATGAGCAACAGCTTGGCGAATTGCCGGCGAAGGCCGTCGTCGAGATCGGCAAGAAAAGGCGCGAGCCGGATGTTGAGGCCGTCCCATTGCAAGCTTCCCGAAACATGACGACGCAGCATTGCGTTGAAGCGTCCCGTCTGGGTTAGCAGCGTTTCGATGTCGGAGGGAGGGCGAACGCCGCCCCGGCGTCCGGAAGGCAGGACGCCCCACAAAAGCACGTATTCGACGGCGGGGGACATGCTGTCAAGGCGGTCGGGCATGCCCAAGTCGTGAATATGGAGGTCGCCGGCCAGATGGGCGTCGGCCACGTCGACCGAGAAGATTTGGGTCAAGGCGAATTCGCGTTTGACCCGTTCCGCGAGGACGTGGTCGGTTGTTTCGGGGTCTTGCGCCCATTCGGCGTCGCCTTGGTTTGGGGCGCAGATGATTTGTTCCGCGTCGTACAGGGGCACGCCCAGGCGCATATGGCGGCGGCGGAATTCGTCGAGGCCGTGTTCCATCAGCCGCACGTCCACCAGTTCGCGCACCAAGGAAGCCGTGAGCGATTTCACGCCTGCCGAGAGTATATGTTGCTCCACCTCCCGGGCGATGAGGTCGGCGAGGCCGGGGTCCATGCGGGTTTCGCGGACGAGGGCCTCGGCGATGCGGGCGCGGTCCCATTGGGCGAGTTGATCGTCGCTTGTGCGGACGAGCATTTCGCAGGGGAGGGCGCCGCTTGCTTCCATGCCGATGCGCCGCGCCTCGTCGAGTTCGCCCAGGATGGCGCGGACGTCGCCGTTTTGCAATTTGCGCAGACGCGTTTGCTTGTCGCGGTAGCGGACGAACGCCACGGCCGTTTGCGCGTGCCCCATTTGAAGCAGGACTTTTTCGACGGCGTCGCTGACTTGGTCCACGGTGGGCGCGGCTCCGTTGAGGGTTTTCCCGAGGTAGATGGCCACGGCCGATGCGAGGTGGTCGGCGCGATCGCGGTCGTTTCCGCCGATGCTGCGCGCGGCCGCAAAGATGGCGTCGGCGATTTTGCGCTTATCGAAAGGGGCTTCGCGTCCGTCGCGTTTGATGATGCGCGCGACGGGCAGCGGCGCCTCGGCGAAGGGCGCCGGGAAAGAAAGCTGGGCGTCGAACATTCCCTCGC
>JAKJDA010000094.1 GCA_022706165.1 Candidatus Hydrogenedentota bacterium
AGTTGCTCTTGCTCCTCATGCGCCAGCGTCGCCGCTTCGCCCGTACAGCCGCACGGCAGAATGCTGTCCGTGCCCTGCTCGATATGCCAGTCGATCAGACGACCGTACGCATCGAAATCGATATCGAAATTGCTCTTGAAGGGAGTTGCCAATGCAACCATCGAACCGCGAAACATAGATACACTCTCCTCATCATGCTGAAAAAAACGACGCCGGCGAATCGCTATGCCCTCACGGCGCGAGCCGGAAGGGGAGGGAAAAATGGCGCTCGGAACGGATTCAGGTTGCATCAATCACCCCGGCGTAGCGGCGGTCGGCCGCTGCAAACAATGCGGAAAACCTTTCTGCAACACCTGCCAAACCTCCGGCCCAACGGGACGTTTTTGCGGAGAAGAATGCAAACAAAAGCACGAAGGTTTTGTCCAACGCGTTCAGCAAATGGAAGGGAGGAGGTCTGGCATGGGCATGGGGATAAAACTAAAACGTATTCTGGGGACCGTTATCGGTAAAATCATCGTTATCCTGATCATCCTGATTTTCATCGGAATTGCGGCAACGCTTGTCCAGATACCCGTGTTGAGCCCCATCGTTCAAAGTGTCCGAAACATGATAGGAATATAGGAGGTATCATCATGGATCTCAGTCGCTTGAAATGGCCGTTGCTGATCATTGCTGTCGCCCTAGGATGCTGGCTCCTGACCGAGGGAGGCATCAACTGGATGTATGGCCGCTTCACGCAAAGCCCCCCAGGCTCCGATGCGAAGTTGGACGAAGTGAACGAACAGGGACTCAGCCAATTGGGCGGATTCCTCTTCAAGACCTTCCGCTACGCCAAGGCGCGCGAAGTATTCGAAGAACAAATGAAACGGTTCCCGAACGGCAAAAACTACATGTGGACCTTGTTTCGAGTGGCGAAAATCGACGAAAAACAAGAAAACCCGAGGGAGTCCGTCAAAAAACTGTCCTGGCTACGCGACCAGAATGCGCACGAAAAAGACGACCGGATTCCCGATAAGGACATGCTTCAATTGCGCATCGACAAGCTAAACGAAGTCAATGAGAGTGGCGTCGTGGGCGGAGGCCGGTAATTTGGCGGCGGATAGACTGACAGGACGCATCCCCATATTGGAAAGCCTGCGCGCTCGGAAACGGCGGGCGCGCAGGCTTTATGTGTTGCACGGGGCGCAGGGCATCGGCGACATCCTGAAAGAAGCCCAGGGGCTTCCCATCGAAGAACGTTCGCGATCGGAACTCGACGCCCTGACGCGCGGCGCCGTGCATCAGGGCGTCGTGCTGGAAATCGATACGCTGCCTGTTCATCGGATTGAGACGTGGGCCAGGCAGACGTTCCCGAAAAATGCCGTTATCGTAGCGCTCGACAGCGTGGAAGACCCGCAGAATTTCGGCGCCATTGTACGATCCGCGGCCGCCCTGGGCGCATGCGGAGCGCTTTTCGCAAAAGACCGTTCCGCGCCGATTTCGGCCGTTGCGCAAAAAAGCGCCGCCGGAGCGATGGACTACATCGATCTCGTGCAGACAACCAATCTCGTGCGAGGCCTCGAATTACTCAAAAAAGCCGGCTTCTGGGTTGCCGGATTGGACGGAGCCGGAGAGAAATCCCTCTGGGAAGCGGACCTGGCCGGACGAATCGTGTTGGTTGTCGGCAGCGAAGGCAAAGGTATGCGCCGACTCGTCACGGAAGCCTGCGACTACCTTCTCCGCATCCCGATCTCAGGCCCGATTACATCGCTGAACGCCTCCGTAAGCGCCGCCATTGCCTTGGCCGAATACGCACGCCAACAACAGACGCGCCCCGTCAGCCAAGGCGCATAACGCCCCGCTCCCAAGGAGCCGCCCTGCCTAGCCCTCCTCGGCGACAAGCGCCAACACCCAGTCATGGCATTCCGGCGGAATCGGCGGCGTCCACACGCCATCCCCATTCGGCTCGACACGGCCAACCACGATCTCGTTTCCACTGCATGGGTCGAAGTAGCGGGCCGTATAGAACACGTCGGACTCGATTCCATGCACTGCGGGCGGATCCCAGCAAAACGGCGCATAGATCAGACGCATGCGCCGCGGAATGCCCAGCGCAACCGGCGCATAGACCTGCGCGGACTGGGCGCCCGGATCAAGCGCTTCAGGCATGGGACGGCATTCGCGCCACGGCAACGCGGCAAGAAAACGCGCGCCTTGAGCCACTTGACGGCCGCCGGGCAACTGCGCCGCCTCGCGCCACGGCATATTGCCCCAAGAACGACCATGCGGCGACGCTCCGTACGCTTGCGCTTCGGTGTTGAGCTGCCAAATGCCGTTCGCGCCATAGGTATAGCCCGCCGCGCCATTAAAAATGGAGTGATAGAAGTTCAGGCGCTGGACGTTCTGCCAGCTCCGGCCCAGGATGCCCTCGTAATTGGCCTCTGCGTTCACGACAGGCATGGCCGGTTCGCGCGAAACCGACGCGCGCACCATCTCAATCAACGGCGGAATGCTGTCGAGATCCCCGTGACCGGTCTGGAGCATCTCAAAATCCATCACGGCAGGATCATCAACCTCCGCGCGCCCGTGGTTGACGGGATGGACGGTGATCAGGTTTCCAAAACCGTCCGTCCTGCGCAGGAACCGCATGACCTCCGTCCAACCGGAACGCTGCAGCGCAACGTCGTCGCCGCGGGTTTCCGATAGGTAGTACGGCATCGCGACTTCCCCGCACGCGCACCAGACAACCGGGTAGGCTCCGTACCGCGCGACAAGATAACGCCAGAAACGCTTGATGCGATCGACGCCGAGTTGCGGCAGGTAGTACCCCCACATCCCCACGATACACGGCATCAGCCCAGCCTCGACCAAATGGCCAATCTTAAGGTCAGCATGATCAAAGTAGGCGGGATTGACGCGCGCAAACCCCTCCGCAAATGGGAACCCGGCCTCGCCGCGCCCACGCGAATCCCAGGCGTCCATGTCGGGATACGGTCCGGCAACGATCTGCACGACATTGAACCCCTTGGCGACGCGGTCGGCGGCAAGCTCGCGAAACCCCTGGGGCCAGTCAAGTCGCGTGGACAACGCCATCCACCAGGTGTCGCCCATCCAGAAAAACGGCGTGCCGTCGCCGTGCTCGAAACGGCGACAATCCGCCGCGACCCGTAAGCGACCGTGCCGGAGCAGGCGATTCACGCCCTCGTACGGCATCACCTCGATCGTCCCGGTGCAGCCATGCAAACCGGCGTCATGGGGATTCGAGCAACGCGTCTCGTAGCGATAAGCGCCAATCTCCTCGCCCGCGAACCGGAACCGCCAGACATTGCCGCCCGCCCAAAAAGCAGGGATGCAGAACGATGCGCCCGATGGCGAATAACAAATGACGTCAACGTCGATAGCGTTGTACGGATCGATGTCGTTGCCCGCGGACAAAAGAGCGATATCGATGACACAATGGCGTTGTGCAAACAGGTTCATGCTAGACTCCTTCCATACATGCAAAAACGTCTTCGGGAACGCGGCATTATAAAAGGATCGCCTACGCGAATCGATAGGTGAATCCAGTTCGCCGCAACCGGTACTATCAAGCAACGCCAACCGCGAAACAACGGGAAGGACAACGCAATGCGCACAAGTCTCTGGACAGCGATCATGGGCATGACGCTAGGGATATCGGCCGCGAGCACAGCCGAAACGACGATTCCGCCGACCTTCCCGGAGTTTGTCGCGCCAGGCAACGAGGCGGAACTGCAATCCTTGCGCCGTCTCTTCTGGCTGCACTATCCCGGCTCAGGCCCCAAAGCCACGCTGTGGGACGAGTGGCTCCCCAACCCCTCGCTATGGCCCGCGGTAGAGGAGCAATCCGACACATTCCGTCAGGAGTGGCGCACGGCACTGAGTGAACGCATCCTCGACTCCGATGGCTACCTCGCCACGCACCAGCACAGCTCGATCGCCCACCAACTGGGCTGGCCATTCCCCTTCTGGCGACAAGGTCGCGACACGTGGGGTTGGCACTTCTCCCTCAAAGGGTATTCGCCGATGTGGACCGGAACCGAGGAGCGCACGCAGGAAGGCTGGACGCTCGCCAACGCCCAAGACAAGGGCATCGCTGGAGAGGCCTGGAACATCGAACTGACCGCCCCGGACGCATCGGTGACGACGCCGCCCATCCCCAACGCCAACGCCTTCGAAAGCCCCTTTATCCAATTTCGCTGGAAAGCCAAAGGCTTGGGCAGCGCCAATCCCTACCTCGAATGGGCCACCCAAGACGCCCCCGACTTCTCGCCGCAACGGCGCATGTATTTCGCCCCCATCGAGTCGAATGAATTCGTCTACGCCATGATCCCCATGCACCAGCACCCCGCATGGAAAGGCGCGTTCAACCGATTGCGCATTCGGTTCGACAATTCCACGTCCGGCGCGCACGTGGGCATACAAGCCCTGTTCACCCAGTTCGACACGCGCCATACCATCAACGCATCCAACTTCATCCGGGGCTGCGCCAAATATTTCTCTTGGACCAAAGACCTCGCATTTCTGCGGCAGAACATCAACCGCATGCGGACCGCGTTGCGCTACGACCTCACGGAATTCCGGACACAAAAAGAAGGCGTCGTGCACGCGCCGTGGATCGGACACGAAGGTCGCAGTGGAGTGGTCCTCGACGCCGAAGGGAAGAAGACCATTCTTCCCGGCGAAGGCATCGGCGGCAACTACTGGGACCTGCTTCCTTTCGGCGGCAAAGACGCGTACGCGACAGTGCAACACTACGATGCGGTGCGTTGGATGGCTCAGGTCGAACGGGCCATCGCCGCGCACCCGGAATGGAACATCCCCGTGGGGGCCCTCGCGTTCGATCCGGCAGATCTGGAACGTCACGCCGACCGCGTCAAACGCACGGGAAATCGCCTCTTCTGGAACCGCGAAACCGGGCGTTTTGTCGCCGCCATCGATGATGACGGAAAGACCCACGACTACGGCTTCACCTTCCTGAATCTCGAAGCGGTGCACTACGGTTTCGCGACGGAGGCGCACGCGCGATCGATCCTGTCCTGGATCAACGGAGACCGGATCGTGAAAAGCGACATATCCCAAGGCGCAGACATCTATCACTGGCGCTTTGGGCCGCGATCTACGACCAAACGAAATCTTGACTACTACGCCTTCGTGTGGAGCGGCCCCGAGACCATTCCGTGGGGCGATCAAGTGCAAGATGGCGGCGCCGTGCTGGGGTTCTCGTATCACGACCTCATGGCGCGCCTGAATGTGCTCGGACCGGACAACGCCGCCGCGCGCTTGAAAAAGATCGCGGCATGGTTTGACGAAACCGTGGCGGCAGGCGGCTACCGAAAATACTACGACGGATCGCGCCCCGGCACGATGCAAGGCTCCGGAACGCCCGGCGGCCTGGGACTCGACATGGAATTTTTCGAGAGCGCGCTCGTGCCGCAGGTTCTCGTCGACGGGTTCCTTGGATTGCGCCCAACGCCGGAAGGATTTGCGATCAAACCCAACCTGCCCAGCGACTGGCCCGAACTCACCGTGACCCGCATCCGCATCGCAGACGGCGTCTGGCGCATCCGCGCGATGCATGACGCGATCGAACTGACGCTCGAATCGGTCGCCGGCGCCGCCGATTTTCCGATCGTGATCACGTGGCCCCAAAAGACATGGACGCTCGCACAGCCTGCCGCATCGGAAGCAAGCGTTCTAACGGCATGCGCCCCCGGCTCCGCCACGATCCCAATACAACAGCCACTGACCATAACCCTGGCGCGAAAAAAGGACTAACCGCGATCGCCCTATTCCATGCGTCTCGGCGCTTGACGGAATTCAGGCAAGGGCGTTCAGGACTCTTCGTCATGAAATCGCCTGCAGATACGCGCGACGCCAGCCACCGCATGTCGCTCACGCAAGCTTCGCCTATTTCCCGCTATTGAGCCCGATTTGCAGGTCCGCCTTCTTGGCGGCCCTGCTGTCAATGACAACGCCTCCCCGCATACGATTGCCGACGATGATCGCCGACTGGCTGGCCGCCCCCAAACGCACCTTGAGAGCCCGGGAACGTTTCATGGAAAAATCACTGCCCGTAAGGGTGATCGCATCGCAATTCGCCTCGATGGCCGCAGCGCCGTTGCGCCTCTTGTCCCAATCATGAAACCGGCACGCCGAAAACAGAACCGTCGCGGGCCCCGCAAGCTTTGCATGATAGTCCGTTCCCTTGCCCGGCCAGAATCCAACCGCCACAAGACTGACGAGCGTCTGTCGCGTCACGGAGACTTCCAGCCCGCTCATCAAGCTGGCGTTGACAATGGAAATCGGAGCATGCGCATGACTCGCCTCGATGTTGACGGCGCAAGGGGAAACGTCCGAATATAGATTCGTGTACATGCCCGAACCGCCTCCGTGCCCCGCGTCGACAAAATGAAATCCGATGTTGTAGCCGATCTGAAATAGGTTCACGCCTTCCTCGCCATCGGTGCGCGCGATGAGAAAAGCGACCCCCTTCTCGTACGTGAACCGGCAAACGTCACTGGCAAGATCGGGATTCCAAAAAGGCCAGAAATGGATGTTCTCGATGCGGCCCACATCGTAACATTGATCGATGAACAAGCCCCTATAGAGAGCCTGCGCATAGAGCCCGTTGATGTAATGCCTCCCGCAAAACTCGGTTCCAAAATCAACCGCCTGATACGGATTCACCAGGGTGACGCTCAGGATGCTGTTGTTGTCGCCCCGGCCTCGCACCGTCCACGGATACGCCTGAGGCGGATTCGTGGGCGTCTGCTCCGGATAGAAAACCGTCAATCCCTTCAACACCGAGCTACTGTTCAACGTCAGGAAAGGAGACCCATTGGGATCGCCCTTCCCCTCTGTGGGAAGCAGGACGGTGCCGCTGTCGAGAACGTCGGCGCGCGATGGGGCGCGCCACAAACCTTCGAGCGTGACATTCGCCGGAATGTTGAGATGGCCTTTGATTAGGAAACGTCCCGCTCCCGCCTTCACCACCCCGCCCGTCTTTCCGGCGGCGTCAAGAGCCTCTTGGAACGCCTCCGTATCGTCGGCGATCCCATCGCCCTTGGCGCCAAACGCATGAACCGTGAATTCCCCCGGAAGCAACGCATTGGCCCGCGCCGCCGGCGAAACGACTTCTCCTGTGGAAAAGACCGGGGGCGCAGGCTTGCCAACGGCATCCTCCACGGAAAAAGGCGCGGCGCCGACCTCCGCCAACGCCGCCGCTCCGCCCAAGAACGAAAACGTCCACGCCATCAACGCCGCCCTAAACGCATACCCGCATCGCAACGCGCTATTTCCTCTTTTTCTTGTCACCGGCCGTTCCCGCCCTGGGGGAATTGGGATCGAGCAGCAGCAGCGCCTTGCCTTTTTTGTCGCGCGCCTCCACCATGAACTCCCAGAATGTGCCGGAACCATCCTCAACCTTGACCAAAATCCTGTTGACGCCCCTCTGCGCGCGAATCGAAAATTTGTCCTGGGCGGGGGCGAACAACCGGCCGGGCGTCCATACGCGATGCACAAGTTCGCCGTTGACCCATACCTTCGCGCTGTCCGCCGACCCAAACAAAACATCTATCGTCTCGGCCTTTTGGGCCTCGAACTCGGCATACGCATAGGCGACCTTTCCGTTCGCCTTCAGACGCCGTGCAAAATCCAGCCGCGCGGCGTCATTGGTGGGAACATTGACGGCCACAACCGTCTGCTTGACGCCCTGCTCGTCCTCGTAATCCACCGTCGCGCCAGGCTTGATAACCGCCGCCGCCTCACCGCCAAGCGACGTCAAATAATCCGTGTCGTATCCCGCGCGCGTAGGCGCGTCGCCCTGCGGCGCAGGCGTGACGGCAGGATTCGGAAACGGCCCAAGGATCGTCCAACGTCGAATGCAGGCATCAACTTTATTCCCCGCGTTAAGACCAATTTGCACATCGGCATATCGGGGAGCCTCGTTGACAATGGACACCCCCCCAGACATCAGATTGGACGTCACGACGGCATCGCGGACATTGGGGCCAAGCCGCACTTTCGTCAGGTTGGGACGGATCGACAGAAAATCGCAGCCGGTGATGATGACCCGGCGCGCGTTGGCGTCGATGCACGGAGCGCCCGTCTCCGCCCGATCCCAATTGGCAAAATGACACGCCTCGAAATAAACGGGCGCCGTCCCCTCGATCGCGGCGTGCGTATCAAGATCGGACGTCGCCCAAAAACCACACCCGTTGAAACGAATGGGGCCCCGGTTTCGCGGTCCCACGACGACCTTCGACATGAAAAAACTGTTTGTGAAGCTATATCCGGCGTTTTCCATGGAATCATCGACCTTGAGCGCGCAAGGAGAAACATCAAGATACAGGTTCGTGAACGCCGCCGATCCGCCCTGATATTCGACCCGCAACGGCTCGCCGGGTTTAGTTTGCGGAATGGGTCCCCCGATCATATGCATGCCAATACCGTAAAAAATGCTGAAGCAATTCGAAACGAGCTCGCCGTCGGTGCGCCCAAATTTGAACGACGTTCCGTTGGTTCGGGTGTATTCCCACAGAGGACTCTTGGGATCGAGATCATAGAACGGCCAAAAGTGAATGTTGTTCAGCCGACCGACATCGTAGCATTGGTCCACATAAATGCCCATTTTAAGGGCATGCGCATACAAACCATCCACATAGTGACGTCCGCACGCAAACGTGCCAAAATCCACGGCTTGAAAGGAACTGACCATCGTCACATTCAAAATGCCGCAATCATCGCCCTGCCCCTGAATGGTCCACGGATAGGCATGCGGCGGATTCGCGCGAATCTGCTCGGGATAAAAGATGGTCACGCCCGCCAGACACGTGTCGCTCTTCATCACAATGAACGGCGTGCCATCCGGATTCCCTTTCCCCTCCACCGCGAGGAGGACTGTGCCCTTTCCCCTAGGCTCCCCCCGCTGCGGTTTCCGCCACACCCCCTGAAGAGAAACATGCGGCGGAAGAACAAGGTGCGTTTTGATCAAAAATTCGCCCGTAGGCAGCTCAACCGTCCCGCCACCATCGTCAGCGGCCGCATTCAGAGCCTTCTGAATGGCCATGGTGTCATCGGCAACCCCATCGCCCTTGGCGCCGAATTCCATGGCATTGTACACCCCCCGATGCGCCGGAGATCGGTG
>JAKJDA010000095.1:0-2468 GCA_022706165.1 Candidatus Hydrogenedentota bacterium
CGAAATCTCCGGCATGGGTCTTCCTCTCGTACGTCTTCCGCTCAGACTATAGATCAGCGGCCCACACCGCAAAAACTTGGCGGGCAGCCATTGACCCCGCCAAGAACGACCGCTATGATGCACCCATGTCGCACCAGGGCGCCATAAAAGGAACGAAAACGCACGTTGCCCAGGAACCCCCGCGCGCCGCTGCAACCTCCCTGCGCGTGCTGCACGTGAATAAGTTTCATTTCCTCAACGGCGGTTCGGAGGTTTGTTATTTCGGGCTGACCGATCTCTTGCGCGCACACGGCCACTTCGTCGGGCACTTCTCGATGCGCCACCCGGAGAATGTCCCTTCGCCGGAAGAAGCGTATTTTATTGACCGCGTAGACTACGACGGCCCATCGGGTTTGCGTCAAAAACTCACGCTGGCGGCCCGCACCGTCTACTCTGGGGAGGCGCGGAAGCGGATTGCGCGGCTACTGGACGCCATTCCGTTCGATATCGCGCATGTGCACAATTTTCATCACCAAATCAGCCCGAGCATTTTGCCGGAACTCAAGAAGCGCGGCATCCCGGTCGTGTTCACGACGCATGACTTTAAGTTGATCTGCCCCAACTACAAGCTGTACACGCACGACGGCATCTGCGAGCGGTGCAGGGGGCGCCGGTATTACAACGCGACGATCCATCGCTGCACGAAAGGATCGCGACTCGCCAGCTTCGTCAATACGGTCGAGATGTACGCACATCATCTGCTGCGCTACAACGATCTCTACGACGTCATCGTTGCGCCGTCGCGCTTCACGGGCCGGAAACTCATCGAGTTCGGCATTGACGAGGCAAAAGTCACGTACGCGCCGAACTTTGTGCGCGTAGAAGGGTACGAGCCTCGGTATGCGCCGGGCGAATACCTGCTGTATCTCGGGCGACTGTCGCGGGAAAAGGGCGTGCTCACGCTTGCCGCGGCGATGCGGGAGTTTCCGGATACGCGCCTCAAAATCACGGGGCGCGGCCCTTTCGAGGAAGAGATCGCGCACGCGGCGAGCGAGAGCGGCGCGACGAATCTCGAACTCACGGGCCACCTTTCCGGGAAGGCGCTCAGCGAAGCCATTCGCGGGGCAAAGGCGATCGTGATCCCGTCGGAGTGGTACGAGAACTGCCCGCTTGCGCTGATCGAAGCGTATGCGTACGGCAAGCCGGTCATCGGGGCGCGCATTGGCGGCTTGGGCGAAATGATCCTCGATGGCGAAACGGGGTTTCTATTTGAAAGCGGAAATGTCGCCGATCTTGTGCGTGCATTGCGCGAGGCATTGTCGGACGAGTCGCGCCTGCGCGAGATGGGCGTGCGCGCGCGGAAACGCGCAGAAGAGGAATACGACGCCGAACCGCAGTATCCGCGCATCATGGAAATTTATGAGCGTGCACTGAAGGCTGCTCGGAGGTAGACGCGCCATGCGTATCGGCATAGTGGGGCTCATCACGATTGGGGGCGCGTCGAGCGGCACGGCGGGCGGCGTCGAGAAATTGATCGAAGAGGTGAGCGTCCGCCTGGTTGAGCAGGGACACGAGGTGACGGTCTATTGCCGCGCGCGATACAACCGCGAGGGACTGACCGCCTTCCACGGCGTGCGCCTTGCAAGCCTGCCCGCGATATACACAAAGCATTTGGAGGCAATCACGCACTCGTTCTTGTCAATGCTCGTGGCGACCAAAGAGTGCGAGGTGATTCAGTTTCACTCGATGGGCCCTGCCTTGTTGTCGTTTCTTCCGCGTCTGTTTGGCCGCAAGACGGTGTGCACGCTGCATGGCCTCGATTGGCGGCGCGACAAATGGGGCACGGTTGCGAAGCTGGTGCTCAAACTCGGTGAGCGTTGCGCGCTGCTGTTTCCGAATCGGACAACGGTGGTGTCACGTTTTCTCGAACGTTATTGCCGCGAACGCTATGGCAAAGCGGTCGACTACATTCCGAACGGCGTGCCTGCCATCGCGCCGCGTCCGCTGGACAAACTCCGCCGTTTCGGCATCGAACCGCTCGGGCGCATTGTGCCGGAGAAAGGCAGCCATTACTTGGTTCCCGCGTTCCGGCAGGTGGAGACCGACATGAAGCTGCTCATCGTTGGCGATGCACGGCATGCAACCGATTACTACAACAAGGTGTGCGGTCTTGCAGAGGGCGATGACCGCATTGTGTTCACGGGCGCGCTCTACGGCGAAGAAAAGGAAGAGGCCTATCACAACGCGTATCTTTTCTGTTTGCCGTCGGATATCGAAGGGCTTCCGATCGTGTTGCTCGAAGCGATGGGCGCAGGGTTGTGCTGCCTGACGAGCGACATCCCGGAGGTGGTGGAGGTGATTGACCCGCCGCGATTGGGCTACGCGCACGCCGACACGACCGCAACGCCGTCGCCGCACGGGGCGACGTTCGCCCAAGGGAACGTCGCCGACTTGCGCGCCCAATTGACGCAGTTGATCGCGCAACCGGA
>JAKJDA010000095.1:2562-9077 GCA_022706165.1 Candidatus Hydrogenedentota bacterium
GCAACGACACGTCGAGATCGAGTATACTTGGGATCGCATCGCGCGGCAATATGCGGAGACGTATCAGCGCGCATTGGGACGCTGAATGGGGTAAACGCTTCAAAAAAAGAGCGTGATAAAGAGATGAACGCAATGGCGCAAAGCGATTCCGTCTCTTTTTCTCCGAGTTTTCTCTGCGTCCTTTGTGTCTCCGTGGAAAATCGCAGGAAACGGAGCTTGGCATGGTAACGTTTGACGACTATCTCGGATTGTTGCATGCGACCTTGAAGGGCATCGACCGTGACGCGTTCCAAGCCATGGTCGCGATCGTTCAGCATACGTACGATAACGACAAGGTCATCTATGTCTGCGGCAACGGCGGGAGCGCCGCGACCGCCACGCACATGGTGAACGACCTCGTGAAAGCCCCGGCAGAGGCGTCGGGGCGCCGCCCGATCCGCGCGATCGGCCTGGCCGACAACATGTCCCTTGTCACGGCGTATGCGAACGATATCGCGTACGCGCAGATTTTCTCGAAGCAGATCGAGGCGTTGGCGCGCCCTGGCGATCTCTTGGTGGCCATTTCCGGCAGCGGCAATTCGCCGAACGTGCTGGAGGCCGCAAAGACGGCCCGCGCCCAAGGGCTGAACGTGGTCGGCATGACGGGCTTCGACGGCGGCGCGTTGAAGGACATCGTGGACGTCCACCTCAACGCCCCGTGCGCCTGCATCGCCGTGGCGGAAGACGCCCACCTAATCCTCGAGCATGCCTTGGTCGAAGTGTTGAAGACCGCGCTGGGCGGCAGGAGCGCCGCGTGTTCGGGCGGATGCGCATGACCGACGTGACGCCGCGGACCGATCCGCTGTTCTTGTTCTGCAAACGCGCGCTTGATATCGCCGTGGCAACGATGGCGCTCGTGGCCTTGTCGCCGGTCTTTCTCGTCGTTTCGATTGCCATCAAGCTGACCTCGCCCGGACCGGCGCTGTATCGCGGCACGGTGATCGGCAAGGACGGCAAGGCCTTCACCTACTACAAATTCCGCTCGATGGCGACCGACGGCGACGCGAGCAAACACAAGGAGTTCATCCGCAGGTATGTGGCCGACGGCAAAGGCCATGTGGACGACAAGACCGGCGAAGAGGTGTTCAAACTCACGAACGATCCGCGCGTCACCGCCATTGGCAAACTCATCCGCCGCGTGAGCCTCGACGAGTTTCCGCAGATGCTGAACGTGCTCAAGGGCGACATGTCGATCGTCGGCCCGCGTCCGCCCGTGCCCTATGAATACGAACTCTACGACGCGCGCAAGAAGCTGCGATTGTTGGTGCGTCCGGGCATTACGGGGCTGAACCAGGTGCGTCGCCGCAGCCAGTCCACGTTTGAGCAGATGTACGCGGATGATCTTGAGTACATCCACAATCAATCCATCTGGCTCGATGTCAAAATCATGCTGAAAACGCCGTGGGTCATGCTGTTCGGTGCAGGTCCTACGTAGGAAAAGGATGACGTCATGAAGGCATTAGTCACCGGCGGAGCCGGGTTTATCGGGTCGCACATCGCGGATCGGCTGTTGGAGCGCGGGTATCACGTGCGCGTGGTGGACAGTCTCCAACCGCGTGTGCATCCGAAGGGAAAACCCGCGTGGGTAAAACCGGAAATCGAATTCATCCACGGCGACGTGCGCGACAAGGACGTGATGAAGCGCGCGATGGAAGGCGTGGAGATCATTTCTCACCAAGCCGCGTATCAGGACTACATGCCCGATTTCAGCACCTTCCTCAGCACGAATGCGACGAGTACGGCGCTGATCATGGAACTGATCGTCGAGATGAAACTCGACGTCAAGAAGGTCGCGGTGGCGTCGTCGCAGGCAGCGTACGGCGAAGGGCGGTACACCTGCCCCGAGCACGGTCCCTTTGAGTCGCGCGGACGTTCGTTGGAGCAACTGGAACGTGCGGAATGGGAAGTGAAATGCCCGACGTGCGGACGCGATTCGGATAACCTGCTGCTCGAAGAACATATGCACAATCCTTTCAACGCGTACGCCCTCTCGAAACTGTTTGAGGAGATGACGGCATTGCGGTTGGGACGCCTGCACGGCATCCCGGCGACGGCGTTTCGGTATTCGATCACGCAGGGGCCGAGGCAGTCGCTGTACAACAGTTATTCCGGTGTGAATCGCATTTTCTGCCTGCGGCTGTTGCACGATCTGCCGCCGGTGATTTACGAGGACGGCATGCAAAAGCGCGATTATGTGCATATCGACGACGTGGTCGCGGCGAATCTGTTGGCCTTCGATGATCCGCGCACGGATGGCGAGCCGTTCAACGTGGGCAGCGGCCGCGCGACAACGGTGCGCGAGTTCGCCGCCGAATTGACGAAGATGATGGACAAGGACATCGCGCCGAGCATCCCGGGCGAGTTCCGCATGGGAGACAACCGCCACAGCGTGTCGTCGATCGAGAAGCTAAAGGCACTGGGCTGGGCGCCGAAGAGGACACTCTCGGATATCTTCGCGGATTATCTCGCGTGGATTCAGGGTTTCGGCGACGTGGGCGACTATTTCCGCGAAGCGGACAAGCTGATGCGCGAGGCTGGCGCCGTGCGCGCGGTGAAGCCGTCGTGAAACCAATCCGCAAGGCTTTTTTGCTCGCGGCGGGCCTGGGCGTGCGCCTGCGCCCGCTGACGGATACCGTTCCGAAATGCATGGCGCCGATCAACGGACGGCCCCTGTGCGACTATTGGTTCGCGTTGTGCGAGGCCCACGGCATTGACGAGATTCTGATGAACACGCACCACTTGCCGGAACTCGTGCGCGAATACGTATCGCGCCTGCGGCGTCGGGTGAGGGTGCAACTTGCACACGAGGAAACCCTGCTGGGCAGCGCAGGCACGGTGCGCCAGAACGCCGGCTTCGTCGATGGCGAGGACGCTTTTCTGGTCATCTATGCCGACAATCTGTCCAACGCCGACCTATCGCGCGTGATGCGTTTTCATGCGTCGCACGGCGCCCCGGCGACGGTGGCCGCGTTTCGTGCGGCATGTCCGAAACAATGCGGCATTCTGGAGATCGACGCGGCGGGACGCGTGCTGTCTTTCATCGAAAAGCCCGAGAATCCGCAAAGCGATCTCGCCAATGCGGGGCTGTACGCGCTGAACGTCTCGACCATCGACGAGATTCCAAGCGACAAGCCCGTCGTCGATTTCGGACATGACGTCTTGCCGAAGTTTGTAGGCCGCATGTACGCGATGCCCCTGGAATGCTATCATCTGGATGTCGGCAATCTGGAGGCATACGAGCAGGCCCAGCGCACCTGCCCTCCGGACATGCCCCAATAAAATATGGGAGCGCTATGCGAAACGCTTGGCTGCTAATGCGAGGGCGCACGGCCGCAACATTCGCCGCGGTCTTGTTGACGTGGGGAGCGGCCGCCCAACCCGACGCCCTGGACTCCGCGGAAGCGGCAACCGCCGCTGTAGAGGAAGATCGCCCCGATATGCCGTTGCAGGTCCGCGCGTTTCAGTCCGGCCTGCGCGTGACGGGCATTTCCGTCGCGCCCCGCGTAACGCTTGCGGAACAAACCGATGCGGAAGGCATACGCACCGGCGTGGTCCTCCCCGAATACATGCGGCCGGAGCGTTTTCTTGGCGTGGCGCCGCAACGCCTCCCGCTGGACATGCGGCTGTTGTGGACGGTCGAAGCGCCGAGCGCTGCACCGATCTCGCCTCGGGATTACGCCGTCGAATTGGTGCACCATCAAGGATACGCTCGCCGACATCAAACGCAGAACGGTTCCGCCGAGGACTCTTTTCCACAAGACGCGAAGGCCGCCTGTTGGACCGCTCATCGGTTTGCCGCAGCGGCGCACATTCCCCCGGGAGCCTACGACGTGCTCGTGACAAAAATGGCCGTGCCCGTGCAGACCGTGCCGCTGGGTCAGATGCTGCTGTGGCCGTCGGCGATCCCCCGTCCGGAAGCGACGGAAAAACTGACGGAGGCGTTCCCGGGGGCCATCAGCGTGTTCAGCGGCGATGCTGCCTTGACGCGATGGTTTTACATGGCCTTCCCCATTCCGCCGTTGCCGTTCGCCGCGAGAAAACTGCTGGTGGTGTCCAGCGCCGATTATCTCGAAGACGCCGCGAACGAGACGCCCGTCGCGACCATCACCGTGGAATACGCCTCGGGACAGCGCGAGCAGCATGCGTTGCTCCTGGGGCGGCACACCGCATCGACATGGCACCGGTTTCATGCACGCGGTTCCGTGAAACACCGGCAGGCCCCTATAGCCTGGTCCTGGCGCGTTGTTCAGGAAACCGCTGAATTCGATGCCTGTGCATACAAAGCCGTATTCGATCTGGCCGAATCCGGCCCGCCGCCCGCGAGCCTCTCGATAGCGTACGACGACGATCGCGAAGGCATTCTCCGTCTCTGGTCCGTGGCCTTCTTGCCCTGACCTCGCAACCGACGCAGCAAGGGAAAAATATTGACAGTATTCACAGGCTATGCTAGACTCGAAGGGCGTGGAGGCGTCTTTTTTTTGCCAGCATCATCAAAGGGAGGAGCCCCGGTGGAAACCAGGCGAAGCATGTGGGTGAAGATGGGGGTCATCGCACTGGCTGTCGCGATAGGCCTGCAAGCGATGCCGGCGCTGGCGCAAAGCTATGACCCGGCGGATGAAATCCCGAAACCAACAGGATTCGAAAAGGGTCTCACGAAGTTCGGGCGCGGTTTGTCGAACATCATGTTAGGGTGGGCCGAGATTCCGGTGACGTTCGACAAGAAGCTGAAAGAAGGCAAGCCATTGGGATATCTTTTGGGCGTCGCGCCGGTGTTGGGCGCCGCCCGCGCCTTCATGCGCACCGGAACAGGCGTATTCGAGGCGATTACCTTCCCCTTTTCGGATCGAAGCGTCAACTACGAGGCCATACTCAAGCCCGACTATATCTTCTAGCCTGGATGTTTCACGCGCGCATTGCGCGGGCCGAAGCATCCTCGCAGCGTAGCCATACGCGATGGCGGCATGATCGTTGTATCGCGGCGACGCCGATCGTCAGAAATGTGCGGCGTGAGAATCTTCGAAAAGACGTTCGGCGCGGCAAACGGGCAAAGTCCAGGTTCAGCGGGCTTGTGGCCCGTTTTTTCATGTTGCGCAACGCGCCAGCGCGCGTTGACGCAGGCGCCGATTTCCCGCTTCCGGGACATCGGCGCGGCACGATGCGGAGGAGCGAATCGTTTTGGTCACCTGGGCGCGACAAGGACCTGCCGTAGTCGGAACGCTTTCCGTGATGGATGGCCGGATCGGCAAGGTTGTCCTGGTCGGGCCTCGGGCCGCGCCCAAAGGGGCCGTGTTGGTCCTGACGAGCGCGGACGGCTCTTCCGTCGAGACACGCCCGCTCGCGGGGCAATGGACCTTGTTGGCTCCGGACCAAGTCATCGACGTGCTTTGCATGCAAGAGCGCGTTTTTGGAGGAGGGCGGCTCGCGCCGCCTGGCGCGCTGTGAGCAAGCAGTATGACATCGAAACGCTTCTGGACGGCATCATCACCCTTCCTAGTCTTCCCCACGTGGTGGAGCGCGTCGATGAACTTCTCGGCGATCCCGACCGTTCACTCGGCGAAGTGGGCAAGGTCATCGCCACGGACCCGTCCATCGCCCTCAAAACGTTGCGGCTCGTCAACTCGGCCTATTACGGCCTGCAAAATCGCGTCACCTCCGTGGAACACGCCGTCGCGCTCCTAGGCGCGAAGGTCATCAAAAACCTCGTGCTTACCGCCACCGTCTTCGACACCTTCAAGACGACCACCAGCCAAATGCTGCGTCATAGCGTCGCATGCGGGACCGCCATGGGCGTCCTGGCGCGCAGGCACACGCCGCCCCTCGCCGTTACGACGGAAGAGGCCTTCGTGTTCGGACTGTTGCACGACATCGGCAAAATCATCATCGAAGAATTCTTGCCGCAAGAATGCGCCGAAGCGCGCGCCCTATGCGTCGCCCAGCGAATGCCCGAATATCAAGCCGAGCGGATCATCCTCGGCATCGACCACGCCGAGCTGGGATCCCGCCTCGCCGTCAAATGGAAATTGCCTCCCGCAATCATCGAGGCCATCGCCGGACACCACGATCTTGCCAAATGCCAGGACCCCTCCATGCTCGGTTTCGCCGCCACGTTGTGCATCGCGGACTACATCTGCGTGGCGTCGGGCTTTTCCGCCTCCGAATCGGCGATTGCCCTTGTTCCGGATTCTCTATGGAGCGCCGTGTCGTTCACCAGCCTCGACATCCCCGACGTGCTGGATGCGTTTTTTGGATCCCTGTCCAGCCTTGACGAACTCGCGAGCGTTGCCGGCGCGGAAGCATGAACGACGGAGCCAGCCGCTCCGCCAGACCCGCCCTGCCCTTGCGCGGAACGCAGGGTTCCCTCTACAATCAGCCCCAATCATGCGGCCAAGGGGTCGGTCACGCACAATGCACAACGCCCGGGAAACGAGGAGTTCATGAAAGTAGCGGTATTCGGCGGCGCAGGATTCATCGGCGGC
>JAKJDA010000096.1 GCA_022706165.1 Candidatus Hydrogenedentota bacterium
CGGTTGGCGGAAATTTTGCGGATTGACGCCGAGGATTTGCTCAAGCGTATCAAGGACAATGGCCGCAAGCCGTATCAGCAGGTGATTGTCAAGCAGGATGTTTTCAAAACCGATCTTATTCGCGTCGAGGAATTGTCGTATGCGTTGCCCGGCGTCTACACCATTGTCCGGCCACAGCGAAGGTATCTCTATGGAAAAACGGGGGGGCATCTTCTGGGGTATTTGGCCGAGATAGGGCCGGAAGAGTTGAAGCAGTCGACCGAGAACGTCATGGGCGATTTGGTCGGCTGGGCGGGTCTCGAGATGATCTACCAAAGCCAGTTGCGGGGCCGAGACGGTCAGTTATGCGTGAGCCGGTATGCGCAGGGGACGCCGCAGATCCGCACCGATGCGCATGGCACGCCGTATGTGGTTGCGGACGATTTGGGCCGCAAGCTGGAGACGGATTATCGGGAGGATCCCATACCGGGCAAGCCGCTTCGGATTGTGTTGGATATTGGGCTTCAGCGCGAGGCCGAGCGCTTGTTGGAGGGGGAGGTCGGCGCGATTGTGGCGTTGAACGCGGAGAGTGGAGAGGTGCTGGCGATGGCGAGCGCGCCTGGATACGATCCCAGCGTGTTCGTCACGGCGGGGCAAGCGCGGCAGCGGATCGCCTTGCTGAGCGATCGCAAGCAGAAACCCATGCGCAGCCGGTGTTTTCAGGAGGTGTATCCGCCGGGTTCGACGTTCAAGGTGATGCTTGCCGTTGCGGCGCTTGAAGAGGGCGAGATCGATCGGAACACGACCTTTTCGTGCGGCGGGTTCTTTCGCCTTCCGGGGGTGTCGCGTCCGTGGCGGTGTTGGATGCATGATCGCGGGGGGCACGGCTCGGTCAACGTGGTGGACGCTTTGGCCTATTCGTGCGACGTGTTTTTTTATAACGTCGGGCTCAAGCTTGGTCCGGAACGCATCAATTTGTGGGCCGCTCGCATGGGGCTTGGCGTTCCTTCGGGCATCGATTTGCCTTCCGAGGCCGTCGGCATTGTGGATTCGCCGGAGGCCAAGCGGAAGCGGTTTCAAAAGCTTCATCCCAAGGAGCCTTCTGAATGGAAGTGGTATCCGGGCAATACCGTCAATCTTTCCATCGGGCAGGGGGCCGTCGCGGTGACGCCGTTGCAGAATGCGATCATGATGGCGTGCATTGTCAATGGCGGCAGACTGGTGCGGCCGTATTTGAATCGCGATAGGGGGCCGTCTGTTTCGGAGCCGTTTATCAGCGAGCGGACGATTGCAATTGTCGAGGAAGGCATGCGGAAGTGCGTGGAGAAGGATGTTCCTCCCAGCGGAACGGGCAAGGAGGCGCGCATTCCCGGCATGATTGTCCTGGGCAAGACCGGCACCGCTCAGGCCGTTGGCACGCAACACTATGCTCAATATAAGGGGAAGGCGCGGGAGAAAGACATTCCGTATGAATTGCGCGATCATGCTCTTTTCGTGGCGGGCGTTCTGGATCGGTCTCCGCGTCTTTCCGTGAGCGTCATCATCGAGCATGGTTTGCACGGCAGCAGCGCCGCCGCGCCTATCGCCCGCAAGGTCATCGAGTATTTTTACGCGCATCATGTCCCCGAAGCGGACGATCCGGAGGAGCCGTCTTTGGACGTCGCCGGCACGGAGGGGCCGTCGCGTGGATAGCATTGTCCGGGAGCGCAACATTCTTGACGCTCGCATTGGCGTTGTGAATGTTCGTAATTTGCGTCGCGTGGACATTGTGTTTGTCGCTCTTTCGTTGGCTTTGGCGGGCGCAGGGCTGCTGGTGTTGTACAGCGCCAGCGTGGGGTCGTCCTCCGAGGCGCCGTATTATCTCAAGCAATTTGTGTGGTTCTGTATCGGTCTTGTGGTCGCTGCGGCGATCGTCTGCATCGACTATCGTTTTCTTGTGGCGATGGCTCCTGCTTTTTACGTTTTATCGGTCGGCAGTTTGTTGTTGGTCATGCTTTTTGGCGCTGAAGCGAAAGGGGCCGAACGTTGGCTTCCGATCGGACCGTTCAAGTTTCAGCCGTCCGAGATGAGCAAGCTGGCGCTGGTGTTTATGTTGACGTGGTATCTCAGCGCTTTTCAGGATCGCATCCGTAAGTTGCCCATGTTTCTGTTGGCCTTTGTGATTGCGGGCATCCCTCTTGCTCTCATCCTTAAGCAGCCCAGTCTCAGCACGGCGATGGTTCTGATCCCGATTGTTTTTGTGATGTTGTTCGTCGCGGGGTGCCGGTGGTGGCACATGGTCGCGATCGTCTTGTTGGGCTTTTGCGTTATTCCCTTTGGTTGGATGCATATGGAGGATTATCAAAAGTCGCGCGTGACCACGTTTCTTGATCCTACTAGCGATCCCAAGGGAAAGGGATGGCAACCGATTCAAACCAAGATCACGGTGGGAAGCGGCGGTCTTACCGGCAAGGGTTTTTTGCAGGGGACGCAGACGCATCTCAAGTTTCTGCCCGAGCATCACACGGACTTTATTTTTTCCTTGTTGGCCGAGGAGATGGGTTTTGCCGGCGCGGCAGGGGTTTTGGCCCTTTTTTTGCTATTTTTGCTGCGGGGCTTGATGTTGGCGCGCGATTGTCCCGAGATGTCCGGCGCGCTGTTGTCCATTGGAGCGTTGACGATCCTGGGATTCCACGCTTTCATCAACATCGCGATCACCATAGGGTTGATGCCGGTGACGGGTCTGCCGTTGCCTTTTTTGAGTTATGGCGGTTCGTTCTACCTTACCACGATGATGTGCGTGGGCGTTCTGTTGAGCGTGCAAGTCAGGGGCAAGTATCTGGGATGACGTCCTGTCGCGGACCAGAAAGGAGCCGAGTCGTTTTGTGGGCGTGATCCGGGCCAAATTTGCGCGCGGCATGGAAACGCGCTGTTGGACGCAGCAGGAGTTTTTGGATTCCATTCATCGTGCGCTGGAAGCCTGCGCGGCGCCGGTGGTCCGTAGCGCCGGGCAGCGGGGGCGGTTCCGGATGATGGCGGGGCCTCCGTTGTCCTTGGGCTACATCAGCCGGTGCGAGTATATTGATTTTGACATGGCGGAGGCGCTTACGGCGGCGGCTTTGGGGGCGCGGCTTCGGCCATGCTTGCCGTCGGGGGTGACGTTGTTGTGGCTGCGGCGGCTTCCGGCGCAGGCGCTCGGCATCAAGGCGGCGGTGAGGGGATTCACGTACCGTGTGGGGGGGGCGTTTTCTCCGGCGCGTGTGGCGGCGTTCCGCGCCGCCCCAACGTGGCCTTGGGTGCGCAAAAAGCCGGGCGGGGAGCGTATACTGGATTTGAAGAAGAGCGTTGCGCGGCTGGAGGCGTTTCCGGACGAGTTGTGGATGGATATCGTCGTGCGGGAGGAGGGAACGCCCAAGCCGACGGAGGTCCTTGCGGCGGTGTTTACGGTCGCGGAGGACGCGATGCATGAATGGGTGATGGAACGCATCGCCATGCGTTTTGCGCCGGAGTTCCGGCCTGGGCATGGCACAGGGAGTTGATATGAAGGAAATTGTCATAAACGTCACGTCTTTGGAGACGCGCATCGCGTTGATGGAGGACAAGCGTCTCGTCGAGCTTTCGATCGAGCGCAGCGAAAACCGCAGCGTGGTCGGCAATATTTACAAGGGCCGCGTGGATTCGGTGGTGCCGGGCATTCAGGCGGCTTTCATCGATATTGGGTTTGAGAAGAACGGTTTTTTGTATGTGTCGGACATCGCGGGCGCTGAGGGAACGGGCGATTTTGATTTTGAGGAGGGGACCGCCAAGCCGCGCGCGCGCAAGGGCAAGCAGCCGGGCATCGAGACGATCCTCAAGAAGAACCAGAGCATCATGGTTCAGGTGAGCAAGGACACGTTGGGCACGAAAGGCGTCCGGCTCACCAATTATGTGACGCTTCCGGGCCGGTATATCGTGCTGATGCCGACGGTCAAGCATTTGGGCGTGTCGCGCAAGATTGAAAATGAGAAGGAGCGCGATCGCCTCAAGAAGATCATGCAGGAGGTGCGTCAGCCGGGGGTGGGCATGATCACGCGCACCGCCGCCGAGGATAAATCCAAGGCGGAACTGCACGCCGACATCAAGTACTTGATGAAGATATGGCAAAAGAGCAAGAACAAGATGGAGTCGATGAAGGGGCCGTGTTTGTTGCACGAGGATTTGACGCCGGTGCTGCGGTTGGTGCGTGACACGTTCACGAACGATATTGACAAGCTTACCATCGACGATGAGCAGGAGTATGGCCGCATTCTCAATTTCTTGGACAATTTTGCGCCCAGTCTCAAGAAACGCTGCAAGCTTCATAATGTGAAGAAGCCGATTTTCGAGAAGTTCGAGATTGAGCCCGAGATTCAAAAGGCTTTGAACCGCAAGGTCTATCTGAAGAGCGGGGGGCATATTTGCATCGATCAGACCGAGGCGCTTGTCGCCATCGACGTCAATACCGGGCGGTTCACGGGATCGAAGCATCTTGAGGAGACGGTTTTTAAGACGAACTTGGAGGCCGCCGACGTGATTGCCCGGCAGGTGCGCTTGCGCGATCTCGGCGGCATCATCGTCATCGATTTCATCGACATGCAGTACGAGCGTAATCGCCGCGAGTTGATCAAGCGTCTTCAGGACGCGCTCAAGGACGATCGCGCCAAGACGACGGTGTCGGAAGTCAGCGAGCTTGGCATGATCGAGATGACTCGCAAGCGCGTGAAGCACAATCTCATCAAGGCGCTGTCGCAGCCGTGTCCTTACTGCGAGGGGATGGGGCTTGTGCGATCGGTGACGACGATGACGGCGACGGTTTTGCGGCAGCTCGAGAATCTATTCTGTCACACCAAGGAGAAACGGATCATCGTGCAGGTCCATCCCGACGTGGCCCGCCGTTTGCGTCATGAGAGCAAGGAACTTCTTGACGACATTGCGGCGCGTTTTGATCGCGAGATTCAGGTCGAGTCCGTTTCGGATTTTCACATCCACGACATCAAGGTTGTCAGCGCGCGCACGCGGAAAGAGATTACCGTTTGAGGCGTTTTGCGCGCGCGTGATATCCGTCGTCCGCAGGGGGTTATGTCATTGGCGCTGTTCCGGGGTAAACGGGCGTCGCTGGGGGCGGGCGGAGGGCTTGCGCCAATTTTTCCGTTTGCGCGAGGTTCGCTTCGAGTTCTTTCACTTCATTGGCGTCGGGCATGATTCGTCTGGCGTTGGCGGCGGCCTCGCGTCCCGAGGCCAGGAGCGGCTGAATGTCCTCCAGCGCGCCGCCGTTGTCGAGCACCGCCATGATCTGGCGCAGGCGGATTTTGCCGATGTCGATGTGGCAGATCATTTCGAAGTACGCATCCGAGAAACGGGCGATAGGGCTTTTTTTTGCTTGTTTGGCGAACAGATGCAGCGCGGTTTCGAGTTCGCCTTGGGCTACGGCCAACCATGGTTTTGAGGCGAATTGAAAGCACCGGGCCAGGTAGTAATGCGCGCCCGCATCCTCCGGATCGTCCAAGAGCCTTTGTTTGAGAACGGGGATCGCTTCGTCAAACTTTGCATCGAGAACCAGGGTTTCGGCCTCTTGCATCAGGTTCCGCTGTGGAGGCGTGTGGCATGCAAGGCCGATTCCGGCAAGTAAATATGCGGCCGCGAGAAAGCGGCGTCTATTCTCGCGGCGCGCATTCATGGCTATTTTTCGGGGGCGGCAGGCGTTTCCGCGGGGGCCGCGTCCCAACGGGGCTGCAGGCGGAAAAAGCCTGTGCGCGGGCCAACGCGGCAGAACAACGCCGCCTCGCCGGGTTTTTGGGCGGCGATCGTTTTCACGGCTTCCTCGAATTTAGCGAGGTTTTCAACGGGGATGCCGCCGAATGTCATGATGAGCACGCCGGGGCGCAGTCCGGCGAGTTCGGCGGAACTTCCGGATTTCACGCGGCGCACGATGACGCCTTTGACGTCGTCGGTGAGATTCAACAGGATGCGGATGTCCGTCGTGAGTTCGCGAACGGTCAGGCCGAAGATTTTGTCTTCGAATTCTTCGGCCTCGCGCGCGGGTTTGGGGCGTTCGATCAAGGTGACGCGGACTTCTATGGGTTGTTTGTCGCGCAGCAGCTTGATGGGAACGGTTGCGCCGACGCCGGTTTCGCGCACGAGTTTGGTGAATCCGAGGACTTCGCGGTTGAGGCGTGCGCGCACGGGCATGCCGTTGAATGATACGATCACGTCGCCTCGTTGTATGCCCGCTTTTTCACCGGGAGATCCCGACACCACGGCGCCGACTACGATGCCGCCGTTTTTGGGCAGTTCCCAGTATTCGGCCAGATCGTCCGTCAAGGGTTGCATAAAGACTCCCAGCCATGCGTCGCTCGCGGTTTTCGTGGCGTCGTGTTCCGTTGGGGGCGCATCGATGTAGCGGGCGAAGAGGTCTGACTGATACAGCAGGGGATGGCCGCTCCGCACGTAGAGTTCGCCGCCTTCTTCGGCGGTCAAGTCAAACCCAATTACGCCGATCACGCGGCCGTTGGCGTTGATCGCCGGGCCGCCGACGCAGCCGAACGGCACGTTGTCGTCCAGGCAGTAGGTTGTCCGGGGCTTTTCGAGGATGGCTCCGATGTTGCGGTGGGTGACGGTGCGGGCGAAATCGAGCGTTTCGCCCAGTAGCCCGATGATCGCGACGGGATCGCCGATGGCGAGCTTTACATGGCGCTCGAATGTGACGTGCGGAAGGTCCAGGGGCGCGGCGCTTTCAAGGCGCATGAAACACACGTTGATGTCGTCTGGTTTTTTCAGGAGCGTTGCAGGGTATTCGCGTTCTTCTTCGCCTTGGCCCACGGCGACCCGGATGTTGAAGGGCGTGGCGTTTTCCCGCTGCATGTGGCCATGGGCCATGACGAGGCCGTCGCGTGAAACGATCAGTCCCAGGGCGCGCGAATCTCGTTTTTCGACTTGTCCCGACTGCGGGTTGGTCAGATCGGCGGAATAGGTGATGAGGCAAATCGCGGGCGTCACTTGCGCGTACGTTTTCGCGACGATTGTCTGGGGCGTTTGGCTCCAGGCGGACGGCATGAACAACGCGGCCATCAGCGCCGCCGCCAACACGCGGTTCTTATTCGTCATGACTTGGCCCTTCCGCTGGCTTGCCTTTGTTGGATTGTTGCGGGGCATGTTCGGGTTCCATCTTCAGCAGCACGAAACGTCCAAGGGCTCCGCGTCGGACATCAAGAAGCACCAGGCGTTGCTTGGCTTGTACGCGTTTTTCGTAGATCTGCTTGAACGCCGCCATGGAGGGAACTTCTTCGTTGTCGACCCGGAAGATGATGTCGCCCTCGGAAAGCTGCGCATTCGCGGCGATTCCCCCCACTTGCACGCCGAGCACATACACTCCCGCAAGGGTTGGCAGTTGCGCGCGGCGCATGATGGCCGGGGTCACTTCCGCTGCCGTGAAGTTCCACGCGGGGAAGTCGACTTCCTCGCCTTTGAGGTCGGCTTTTTCCGCCGTCTTTGTCTTGATGTCGATTTCCTCGTCGCCTCGTTTGATATGCAGGGTCACCTCGTTGCCGATGGGCAAATCGGCGATGAGCTTGTTGACGCGGGGAATTTCTTCCTCGAAGCGCGCGTTCGTGGCCTCGCCATCGATGTGCAGCAGGATATCGCCCGGTTTCACCTGTGCGTCGAACGCGGGCGAGAGCGGATCGACGTCGCCGATAATCACGCCTTTTTGGCTGGGGTCGTCCGTTTTGCCCATCATTTCCTGGAGGTTGATGCCCAGCCAGCTTCGTTTCACGCGGCCGTTGGCGATGATCTGGTCCACGACTTCCTTGGCGATGTCTCCTGGGATGGCGAAGCCCACGTTTTCGCCCGCGCGGATTTTGCGCGCGTTGACGCCGACCATTTCTCCTTTGAGATTCACCAGGGGGCCGCCGCTGTTGCCTTGGTTGATGGCGGCGTCGGTCTGGATCCAATTGTTGAAGGGGGACACCAGATCGTCGCTGTCGCCGAGATAGCGATCGGTGACGCTGACAATTCCCATGGACACCGACCGGGCGAGCCCCAGCGGACTGCCCAGCGCCAGCACGGTTTGACCGGGCTCGAGCGTTTTGGAGACGCCGAACTTGACGCATGGGAGGTCCTTCCGGTCCGTCTTCAGTTTCAGAACCGCCAAATCCGTATAGCGATCCGTGCCGACGACGTCCGCTTCGACCTCGTCTTTGTCGTAGAGGACGCATCGCACCGATTTGCTGGCGCCGGCGACGTGTTCGTTGGTGACCACATAGCCGTCGGGGGTGATGATCGAGCCGCTGCCCACGACGACCATTTCCTCTTTTGTTCCGCCGGTGTACACTTCCTTTACGGGACGGATGTGCACCAGCGCGGGAAGCACTTTGTTTTTCGCGCGCACCACGCGTCCTTCGGCCGTGAGTCCTGTTGTCGCGCAACCGGAAGCGCACACCGCCAACGCTGTTATGAGCCATGCCGCCTTTCTCAATCCGCACCTCCTTGTTTTCGCGGCTCACGCCGCGAACGCTTATTATACGTGGCGGGTGATGGAAACTAAACAGGTCGCGGGTCGAATTGACCTCGCGCCGGGGGGTGTGGATAATCGCGTCATCACTGCAGGGGGCGCGTCAACGGGGATAATGTGCACGATCGCAATGGATTCAGCCCGGCGAAGGGCCTTGTGGCTTGCGGAAAGCAGGCAGCCGTGCGTGAGACGTTGAACACATCGTATCATCGGCGCGACTTCGCACGTCCGCCGTTGCGAGAAAGCGTCGTGTCGTCGCATGGGCTCGGAGAGCGTTTTGCCGAGAAGGGCGCGCCGGTTCCTGCGGACGGCGATGGGGAACTGGCAGACGGTTGTCTGCCTCGGTTCGGGGGGCATGCAGGCGCGTTTCGTCTTGAATCCGAGGAATTGCCGCAGTCTAATCAGGGGTCTTGTCCGTACGGCGATCTGGCCCGGCGCGAATGGGCGCGATTTGTAGAGATGTACGGTTTCGAGAGCGGATCTTCCGTGGATGAGGAGCCGTTTGTCGCGGAAACCGATCCCCGTGG
>JAKJDA010000097.1:0-5986 GCA_022706165.1 Candidatus Hydrogenedentota bacterium
AGCGTCCTGTGAAGTAAGAAGGGAGCGATACGAACGTGGCGAATCCCTGGGCGTAATTGGCCTCGAAAAGGACGCCGCGCGCCGCCAGGCGATCGAGATGGGGCGAGGTGGGGCGGTGATAGCCGTAACACGAAAGATTCTGCGCACGGCACGCATCCAGAACGATCCAGACGACATTGGGCTTGCTGGGGGCCGCCTCGTTCAGCGGGGTTGACAGGGAAGAAACCTCCGCAGGAATGGAGGCCGTCTTGTCTCGCGGATTGCCGCATCGGTTGCAGACCAAGGCGCACAGGATGGCCCCTAGAGCGACAACCGCCCCCCGGCGCACTATCGGCATTTTCGTCATGATGGTTGTTCTCGTTCTATGACCATGGCGGTTGGCCGATGGAGTATCCGCTCCCGCATTTCTCGGATATGCCCGAATCCGTTGTGATTGCTCTGGCGCGTTTCCGCGTCAGTGCGCCTTGCCCGCTCTGTGTTCCTCCGCCAACGCGGCGATGTAGTCGGGGTCGAGTTTGGGAAAGAGAACTTCGGGCGTGTTGAGGGGCGCGCCGGCAGACAATAGGGCCTTGGCGGCAGTCCAGATGTCGTCGCCGCCGTCGGGGCCGTTATTGGGCAACGCGATGTTGAGAATTCCCGCGAGTTTCTCTGCGCCGGCGGGCAGGAATGGCGCCATGGCCGTGCAAAGCGTCCTCACCACCTGGCAGCACACGTACAGCGTCGTCGCGGTGCGAACGAGATCCGTCTTACGCGTGGTCCACGGGGCCTTCGCATCGAAGTATTGGTTCGCCTTGCGGCCAATCTCGATGAAACGTTCGAGCGAGAGACGGAATCGGAATTCCTCCAACGCCTCGGCAACGCCATCCAACTGCACGGGCAACGAATCGAGCAACGCCTGATCGTCCGCATCCAGCGCGCCGGGTTCGGGCACTTTGCCGTCGAAATTCTTCACGGTCATCGTGAGCGAGCGGTGCACGAAGTTGCCGACGACGTCGCACAACTCGCCGTTGTATCGGTTGCGGAACTCGTCCCAGTCGAAGGCGGCATCGCGCGATTCGGGCATGATCGCCGCCAAATAGTAGCGCGCGGCGTCCTGCGAGAACCGTTCGAGGAACCAGCGCACGCTGATCATGTTGCCCTTCGACTTAGAACCCTTCTCCGCCACACCCGTCTCGCGGTTAACGACGTTGAGGTACTCGTTGCCAACAACCTGGTCGGGCAGGATGTAGCCGTCTTGGCCCATGAGCATCGCCGGGAAAATCACCGCATGGAACGGAACGTTGTCCTTGCCGATGAAGTGAATGAGGCGCGTCGCGTTATCTTTCCACCACGGCTGCCACGCATCATCGCCAAGGCCTTTGTCGATGCCCCACTGCCGCGTGTTCGTGACGTAACCAATGGGCGCGTCGAACCAGACGTAGATGCGCTTGCCCTGCGCGATCGGGTCGTCGATGGGAATCGGCACGCCCCAGTCCGTGTCGCGCGTGATGCAGCGCGCATGCAATTCGCTCACCCAGCCCCCCGCGATGCCCTTGACGTTCGCGCGCCATTCCGGGTGTCCGTCAAGCCACGCGCGCAGACGGTCCGTGAAGTCTTGCAGACGCAGGAACCAATGCGCGGACTTGCGCAACGCCGGCGTCGAGCTGTCACCGGGGATGTTCGCGCGCGGGTCGATAAGCTCGTGCGCGGCGTATTGCGCGCCACAATTCTCGCACTCGTCGCCGTTCGCGTCGGCATAGCCGCACTTCGGGCACGTGCCCTTCACGTAACGGTCGGGCAGGAAACGGTCCGACGCCTCCGAGTGCCAGAGTTCCATCTCCTGTTGGTCGATATGGCCGCCTTGGCCAAGAGCCTGGAAGAACGCCTGCGTCGTGTCGACGTGCAGCGGCCACGAGGTGCGTCCGTAGACATCAAAGGACATGCCAAAACGCGCAAACGATTCCGCATTGGCCGCGTGGTACCGGTCGATAACGTCCTGCGGCGAGATGCCCTCCTTGAGCGCGGTGAGCGTGATGGGCACGCCGTATTCGTCCGAGCCGCAGATATAGAGCACTTTTTTGCCGCGCAAGCGCTTGTACCGCACATAGATATCCGCGGGCAAATACGCTCCCGCAAGGTGGCCCAGGTGAATGTGCCCGTTGGCGTACGGCAAGGCACTGGTGACCAGCGTTCTCTCAAACTTCGTGGACATGGCGTCTCCTGCTGCCTGAACCATCCTCGTGATTCCGCTTCTCGGCGCGGAATCGCAAGGATTTTAGCCCATATCGGAGGCGTAATCCAGCCCTCGAATCGCGCCGAGGATCAGGCAATACCCGCGAATCGACTCTCCGCTCCCCTGCCATGCCGCCACATGCCCCCGCCAAAACGCCTCCCGCTCCGAAGCCCCACTCGTCCCACGCGCCATTGCTCCGCCTCCTCCTCTGCAATGGCTACCATTCTCGCACCAACGCCATCGGTTGAAAAGACGCCCTTCACCGGACGGTTACCAAAGGACTACGATCGGATCGCCTGCTGGCTGCCCGATGCCGACTTCTCGATCCATGCACGGTGGAATCCGGACGGAGTCGAGAATCTGCTGTATTTCTACGACGTCTCCGAGTCGCGCCAGCACGTGAACATCGAACTGCTGCCGACCTTCAACGACGTCGCCCCGGGCGAACGCGCGGTCTTGCGCGGAACCTTTGGCGTGAGCGACGTGCAGCCCAAACGGCTTCCGTGACGACACGCGCCGGCTTCGGTCGAATAGAGGGCAGGCGTGGGGGCGATTTTCGCCCTCGCGCTTTTTTTTGTAAAGCCGGCGGAGCGCGAAGAAAAGCAAAAAAGCCTTTGGTGGGCGAGGCGGGAGTCGAACCCGCAAGCCTTGCGGCAGCGGATTTTAAGTCCGCCGTGTATGCCATTCCACCACTCGCCCCCATGCGATTCGTCACGTCGCCGAGTTTGGCGGCATCTCGGCATCGGCGCTGTCGGCGGGAAATCATCGGAAATGGAGGCGGCACCCGGATTCGAACCGGGGAATAAAGGCTTTGCAGGCCTCTGCCTTACCACTTGGCTATGCCGCCCCGGAAGACGGGATCGTAGCCAATTCAGCCGTCTAAAGTCAATGCCGCCCTCGACCTCGACCTCGACCTCGACCTCGCTGTAGGGATCGTGGTATGCTTGCTCGTCGCCCGCTGTTGTTCGGAGGGCATGGATCGCCGTGGCATGGGAATAATCCGGCAGGGAAGGTCGTTTCATCGGCGATTGACGCGGCAGGAGGAGGGATATGCTGTATTTCAAAACGAGTCAGCCCGTTCCAGGCAAGGGTGACGCGGAAGTTTACTATGAATGCACCGACGAAAAGACCATTGTGCGTTATGTGACCCGGATCACGTTGACGGACGAGGTGGAACGCGTGTCAGACCCTATCGTGAAAAAGCTGTATCGTCCTGAATCTCTGTGCGAGTCGTCTCAAGAAGAATTCGAGCGGCACTGGTCGGCCCCATAACCCATAACCCATCAGGAGAGAGAACGATGTCCGACGCCCCCGAAAACGCAACGGCTTCTTCCGGCGAAGAGTCGGGAAAATTTCGCTTTTTTAGTTTGGACATGACCGTGGGCGAGGCGATGGGCGTGCATCCCCGCGTGCGGGAAGTATTCGCCGCATTTCACTTGGGCGGCTGCGCCCATTGCGCGATCAATCAGTATGAGACCGTCGGCCAGGTCTGCGCTGGCTACGGCGTGGACCCCGATATGCTCCTTGAGGTTTTGGAAGGCCTGATGGATCAGAAGGAGTGAGAGAATTTCCCGCGTTCCTTGTTCCCGCTGCCTGCGCGCCCCCAACCCGAATGGAGAAATGCGGATTGGGGGCCGCCCATTTCCTTGCTTTTCGCGTCCGCAGTGGCTACGGCGTCGAGACGCGAAACGCCCCCGGGAGGCTCTTGGTTTGCTTCCCGGATGACCGGCCCCGAACTTCAATAAACGGATGAAAGCGATGCAAAACGACACGCCCGGCATACTGCATTTTCGTGAAACGTATTTGGAACGCATCTGGGGCGGGCAGCGCCTGCACACGTTATATGGGAAGCCTTTGCCGCCCGGCGCGTCCATCGGCGAAGCGTGGATGGTTTCCGATCATGCGACGTGCGAGAGCGTGGTCGATGAAGGTCCGTGGGCGGGGCTTTCGCTGCGGCGACTGGTGCAGGAGCGCGCGAAGGCGCTGCTCGGAACGCATGCCGCGCCAACGCCCCAGGGTCGTTTTCCGCTGTTGCTCAAGCTGTTGGACGCCCGCGACGTGCTGTCCGTCCAGGTCCATCCGGACGATGCGACCGCCCGCGCCTTGGGCGAGCCCGATGTCGGCAAAACCGAGATGTGGCATGTGCTTCATGCAGACGCAGGCAGCGAGCTATGCTGCGGCTTGTCCCCTGATGCGCGCGCGGAAGATTTTGCGGCGGCCATAGCGGATGGTTCGATCGAGCAGGCCCTGGTGCGCTTTCCCGTAACGCCAGGGACCTCTGTGTTTGTCCCGGCGGGCATCGTTCATGCCATCGGCGCCGGCATCGTGGTCGCGGAAATTCAGCAAAACAGCGATCTCACGTATCGCCTGTACGATTGGGGCCGGGTCGATGACGCAGGCAAGGCGCGCGATCTGCACATCGAGAAGGCCATGCGCGCCATCCATTTCGGATCCCCGCACGCAGGCGCCGCTCCCTCGCTTTTCGTGGAAACCGCCGACGCGCGGCATGCCTTCCACGCGGCATGCCGGTATTTCGCGGCGATCGAAACGGAATTCCAGGATCGCGTCGAACGCGCAACGGGAGGGCGCTCCTTCCATCTGTTGCTGGGAAAGAAGGGCCGGATGAGTGTTCAGGCCGGTTTCGCAACGCGCCTTCTGGCGCCCGGAGAAGCCCTTCTCGTACCCGGCAGCGCATCTTCCTTCGCCGTCGAAGGGACCGGGGCCTTCCTGGATTACTTTGTGCCCGATCTCCAGGAAGATATCGCGGTTCCCCTTTGCCGGGCCGGTCACGCAGACGCCGCCATTTTCCAATTGGGCGACGCTCCTTCTGATGCCGCTACGCAGGGTGATGGGGCATCCTTCAGCGGATAAGTTCCGTTTTGGAACCATTCGTGCCGGACAGACCGACTTTTGGCCACCTATAGAGTGAAGTAGGCGGAAGACGGTTCTGCAGGGGAAAGAGGACGTGGGTAGCCAATGCGTGCGGACGATGAACACCTTGTGGGGAGATGTCTGCAGGGCGACACCGATGCCTACGGTTTGTTGGTGGAACGGTATCAAGGGGCGGTGTACGCCACGGCGCATTATTACGTCGGACGCTACGGTTCCGCGGAAGATGTAGCGCAGGAAGCGTTGATGGAGGCGTACCGGAGCCTTCCCAAGCTGCGGGACGCCACGCGATTCGGGCCTTGGTTAAAAGAGGTCACGTGCCGCACGGCGGCCAATTGGCTGCGTCGGCACGGGAGGCGTATCAACAGCGAGACGCCGTTGCCGTTTCGAAAACGGGCGACAATTGAAGATTTTCGCGAAGGTCCGGCGACCAGGACGGAGCGCGCCGAAACGTACGAACGCGTGCAGTTGGCGATCGACTCGTTGCCAGAACGCTACCGGTTGCCGGTCATGTTACGGTTTTTACAGGAATTGAGTTACGAGGAGATCAGCGCGTTCACGGGAGATCCGGTGGACGAAGTGCGGGGTCTTCTGCAGCGGGCGGGACGCCAGTTGCGCGAGTTGCTGGCGGATATGAATGGCGAGTCAGAAGGTGAGACGACGTGGCATCGTGTACGCAAATAGAGAAGCTTTTGCAGGCCTACATCGACGGTGAGACGGGGTCGGCCGAGCGCGTCATGGTGGACCAGCATGTCCGGGACTGTCGTGCATGCCATGCGTTGTTGGGCAAACACCAGCGCGTGGCGGCGCTTGCCTTCGAAGCCATGGCCCCCTATAAACTGGGGCGTTCCTTGCGCGGTCCGGTGATGGAGAATCTTCCGGAAA
>JAKJDA010000097.1:6074-8669 GCA_022706165.1 Candidatus Hydrogenedentota bacterium
CATCCACCGCCGCCGTTGTCGGGGTGGTGAGTCACGCCAGCGGGTCGGCTTTGCAATACGATGAAGACGCCCAGGCCCGCGGCCCGGCCCGGGTAGGCGCTTTCGTAAGCGCGGGTTGTTATTTTGAGACGCCTGCCGGGGCGACGCTGATGGCTTCGTTGATGGGGCCCTCCTACATGAAAATGAACGAGGGCACGCGGTTGCGCGTCGAAAGCGAGAGGCGCGTGAAGGTGGAAGAGGGCGAGGCGTGGTTCAATGTCGGGCGCGACGGTCGCTTGTTTCGCGTGGCGACGCCCAACGGCAACATCACCGTGTTCGGCACGTCGTTCGCGGTCAAAGTCCTTCCCGAACAGACCATCGTGACCGTTCAAAGCGGCCAGGTAAAGGTTGAAAACGAGACCTCCGTGTTCCGCGTTCTCAAGGCGGGTCAGCAAGCGCGGAGCCGGGCCGGCGAGCCGGTGTCGGTGCCGGTGGCGTATGCCGGGAATGATCTGGCCTGGATCGATGGGATTCACGCGGAGGCGCGTGCGGAACATTTGTTTTACGATTCGCTGATGCCGCGCCGCGCCAAGACGGCCGAGCTTTCCGCCAAGGAGTTGTACTGGGTGGATACGAGTCAGGGCGGACGCTCATGGGTGGTGGGCGCTGTGCGGCTGACGTGGGACGCGGAAAGCGCGGAACAACAATTGATCAGCGGCTACACCGTGTATGTATATGACGAGAAGGGCAATCCGCTGCAGAAGGACTATATCCCGGCAAGCGTGTTCGCCCAGAGCGATACGACATCGTATGAAATACGCATCAAGGAGAAGCCGTTGGGCGGCGTAGGCAATCTGATGGTTGAGCTGGCGCCGGATAGTCCGGCCAGCAAGCTGTCGTTCCGGGTGACGGCTTCCGGTTCCGGAGAAGCAGTCAAACAGTTGAAGCGTCCACATCGGAGGGGAGGTTCTCGAGGACCACGTCAAGTCTACCTCAAGTCTACCTCAAGTCACTCCTTCCCCAAGAGTAACTGCAGCTGGAAGTCTCGCGGCCTCCCCTCCGAACCCCATAATTGTAAATCGTTTCGTAGTAGCGCGGGATCGGGTTTGGCGAAGCATGGAGCAAGGGAGAGTATGCCCCGCATGCGATTGCGCCATTGCTGAAAAGGGCACACATTCGTTTCTCTCCATCGAATCGTGAAGGGATGGTTTGCACCAGAGAAGAGGCGCCACCTGTCGGGGTCAGTTGGCGCCTCGCGCTTCAGCCTTCAGGGGCGCCGCTGCCTTGTTTCCGTCGGCGCAGCGACGCGAAGGCCTTCGCAAGAACGTTACCGTTTCTCCGTCGCCCTTCCAACTCCAAACGGAGATGCGAACTATCCAAATATGGTGTGGAAATAGTGCCGATCATCGAGCAACGGCAGGTCGTTTCTCACAAAGGCTTCTTGTTCCCCATCCGATATGATGTCCGCCGGAAGGGTGTCCCAACGCGCCACAGGGCCTTCCTCCGAAGACTGCGCCGACGCGTCGTCAATGTTATCCGACCCGGAAAGCCCCTGCTCCTTTTCGTCCTCAAGCGAGTCGATCTGCTCCAATACCTCGCCGACGCGCTCCTCCAAAAAGGCGTTGAGGACTTCGAGCAGGTGATCTCGCCTTTCTTCGTACGAATTCGATCCCATGATGGTTTTGTTCAGTGCCAGCGCCCGGCCGCAGAACACCAGCACCAATTCCTGGCATTGGGGGCATGGACCAATAATCAAGGCTCCCAGCGGAGGCAACATAACCTGCCCTCGTGCTCCGCAATGAGGGCATTTCACCTCGATTAAGGACAACATAGGGCACTTCCTTTCCGGGTATTATTCCGAGGCAATTATACCATGCCTCCCAAAAAGCGACAAACGTTGCCATATTAATATCATTTTTAGTGGTAATATCTTCTTGGCGCAAGAACATGTCGTTGCTGAAGTCCGGGACTTCTGTCCTTGTGCTTCGGCGTTTCTGTTGAGCGCGATGCGCAGGGCGGCTATACTCACGGTTGTGGGCGCTCGGCTTTTGGGTCATGGCTCAAGGGAGAGTTAGATGCATGGAGATTTCAGTAGAAAAGAAGAGGGGGGTGGCGATTGTATCGTTGATGGACGGGCATTTGGACGCCAGCAACGCAGAGGAATTCCGGAATGCCATGGCTCCGGTTCTTGAGCAGGAGCCTCATGTGGTGTTCGATTTGTGTGCGGTAGGATTTATTGACAGTTCGGGCTTGGGGGCCCTACTATCCTGCCTACGGCAACTCAACAGCCGGGGAGGGGAGTTGAAGTTGTGCGGGATGACCAAACCGGTTCAGGTGTTGTTCGAACTGGTTCGCATGAACCGCGTGTTCGAGATATTCAGCGGTCAAGACGAAGCAATCCGGGCGTTTGCGGAATGACGGTCTCGTCGGCGCGCGCCTCCTCCGCGGGGTTGTGGTAATGCGAAACATTCCTTATTTCGTAGGCATCGCGGGCGCTTCTTGTTCGGGGAAGAGCAGTCTGGCAAGCGCTTTGGGCGCGTCCTTGCCGGGTTCCTGTTGTGTCTCGTTGGACGCATACTACGTCGATCTGTCCGCAAAGCCGCCCGATGAGCGGGC
>JAKJDA010000097.1:8720-8999 GCA_022706165.1 Candidatus Hydrogenedentota bacterium
GATCCGGGCACATGTCCGGGCGCTTGCGGCGGGTAAAGCGGTGGATTGCCCGGTCTATGATTTTGTCACGCACACGCGCGCCGCAGAGACGGTTCGTCTCGCTCCCGCGCCGCATGTCATTGTGGAAGGGTTGTTCACTTTGTACGATGCCGCGCTACGGCGTCTGCTGCAAACCCGTGTTTTTGTCGATGTGTCCGCCGCCGTCGCCTTGTCCCGCCGGATAGCCCGCGACGTAGCGGAACGGGGGCGCACGCCGGAATCCGTGCGGGAGCAGGTGGA
>JAKJDA010000098.1 GCA_022706165.1 Candidatus Hydrogenedentota bacterium
TGTGCATCTCGACCATGCGGGGGGAACGTCGGCGCTGCTCGGCGCATGCCCCAACGCTGTCGTGCTGTGCCACCCAAACGCCGCGCGGCATCTCATCGATCCCGCCCGCCTGACACTCAGCGCCCGACAAGTGTACGGAGAGGAAACCTTTGCCCGCCTTTACGGCGAGATACATCCCATTCCCAAGAGCCGCGTCCGGACCGTGGAAGACATGGAACCGTTCCGCCTAGGCGACCGAACCCTCACCTTTCTCCACACGCCCGGCCATGCCAAGCATCATGTCTGCATGCACGATTCGGGCGAAAACGCCGTGTTCACGGGTGACACGTTCGGCGTCGCGTATGCCGCTCACCAAATGGGGCCACGTCCCTTCCTCCTGTGTTCGACCGCGCCCACCGATTTCGATCCGGCGGCGGCGCGGCGCAGCATCGAACGCATTCTCGCCACGGGCGCCGACTGCGTCTATCTTTCGCATTTCGGATCCCTGGATAACCCGCGCGCGGCAGGCGAGGACCTCATGGACGACATTGCGCGAATGGAGGCGATTCTGGAGGATGCCGCGTCGGCATCGAGCCTGAGCGGCGAGGCATTGGTCTCGTTTTGCCAAGAACGCGTGCGGGATGCCGTGCGGACGCATCTCGAGGGCTGCGGCATCGCGCCACAAGGCGAGGCCATGGATGCGCTTCTGCCGGATATTCAGGTGAACGGACAGGGTCTGGCCGTTGCCGCGGAACGCCGGCGGCGCGCGGCGGGCGGGTGAAACGCGTTGGCGACGGGGCGCGCCCATCGAACGCCTGGAGTGTGACAATGCTCGTTTGCAAAGAACCCGACGTGGCCCTGACGGTCGCGATTCTGGTCAGGAACTGCGCTGCGGACCTGTACCGGCTGGCGCCGCGTTTGCGCGCCCTCCTCGATCAACAAGGAATGTCCTACGAGATCATCATCGTTGATCTCGCCTCCACAGACGGCGCGGACCGGGCGGTAGACACAACGGGCGTGCGCTACATCAAGCTGCCTACAGCGGAATACGGAGCCGCCGTGATGCGCGCCGCAGCCGAAGCGCGCGGCATGCACCTGGCGACGATCGAGCCTGGCAGTCCCGATCTCCCCCAACTCGTGATCGCATTGTGGGCGGCGCGCGACAAAGGAGACGTGATCATCGCTTCGCGCTTCGCGCCGGAGGGCCGTTCCGGATCGGGATTGCTTCGCAGAGTCCTTAGCCGCTCCCTGAATCGCGTATTCGCGGCAGGATTGTCGATTCCCGTGCATGACCTGTCATGCGGCCTGCGCCTGTATCACAGACGCGTGTTCCAAGGCCTGGACGCCGTTTTTTCAAGCTATGTTTTCCTGGTGGAAGTGCTGCTCAAGGCGTTCGCACGCGGCATGGATATCCACGAGATGCCCTACCGGCACGTTCCCGCCCGCCGAGAGGCGTCGCTGCGCCGATTGGCCGGGTTCGCGCTGGAATATTGCGCGTTGTTCTGGAAAGTGTGGCGCGTGCGCAATTCGATCGAATTTCCGGACTACGATTGGCGCGCACACGACAGCCGCATCCCCCTGCAACGCTATTGGCAACGGCGGCGGCGACGGATCATCCTGGATTTCACGCCGGCTTTTGTATCAACGCTGGACGTCGGATGCGGAACCAGCCGCATTTTGGCCGATTTGCCGCATGCCGTGGGGCTTGACAGACGACGCGACAAATTGGCCTTCATGCGACGCACCAACCCGCTCCTTGTGCAGGGAGACGGTCTGCGCCTGCCGTTTCGCGATGACCAGTTCGAATGCATCGTGTGTTCGCAGGTGATTGAGCACATTCCCGACGAGGGCGGCCGCTTGCTAGATGAACTCACGCGCGTGTTGCGGCCAGGCGGCATATTGGTCTTGGGCACGCCGGATTACGCCACGTGGCAGTGGCCGTTGATCGAGTGGCTATACGGCAAGGTGACGCCGGGCGCATATGCCGATGAGCACGTCACGCGCTACACGAACGCGACCTTGCGCGCGGCGCTAACGGCTCGCGGGCATGAAATTTTGGACCAAGCCTACATCTGCCGCGCGGAACTGGTGATGCGGGCGCGCAAAATCGGAGAGAAACTTCCGTCGCCGGCTTGTTGATGCTCGCTCCGGTTCGCCCAACGGCAACGCGCCGTTTTCTCTCCCAGAAATATGCATAATCCGGTTTTCACACAGCGGCGCCCGTCCCATGCGGCGGATAATGCCCGCCGGGAGCGATATGATCACGAAATCGGAGTCCTCGGACACCACACATAGACGCGGCGAATCCCGCTGGGCCGGACTGCGCGAAGTCTTGAACATGGCCATTCCGGTGATCGTGGGCTCTTTCAGCTACACCCTGATGGGTTTCGTCGATCAGGCCATGGTGGGCCGTCTGGGATCGAGCGCGCTCGCCGCCGTCGGCTCAGGCGGCATCTGGGCTTTCACCGTATCGACGTTTTTCATCGGCGTGACGAGTTGCGTGGCGACGTTTGTTTCCCAAAGCCGAGGCCGCGGGGACTTCGAGAGCTGCGGGCGTTATGCATGGCAAGGCATTCACTTTTCGTTGCTCACAGGCGCGATCGGCTTTTTCTGCTGGCCGATAAGCGGCCCTCTGTTCCGGTCGATGCACCATGCGCCGGACGTGACCGCAATGGAAATCCAATATTTTCAGCTTCGCATGTTGGGATTCGCGTTCGTGACCTGGCAAACGGCTCTCGCATCGTTCTTCCAAGCCGTGGGACGCCCCCATATCCCGACTCTCACCGCGATCGCCAGCAACCTTGTCAACTTTGCCTTGAATTACGCGCTTATTTTCGGCCATTGGGGATTTCCCGCAATGGGCATCCGCGGCAGCGCCATCGCGACCGTCATCGCGCTGGGATGTCAGGTCGCAATGATGCAGGCTCTTTTTCTAGGGCCGCGGCATCACGCCGAGTTCCGCACACGCAGCAGCTGCGGCCTTGACTTCCAGAAGATGCGCGAACTGCTGCGCATTGGATGGCCCGCCGGCATGATGTTCCTGATCGATATCGTGAATTGGAGCGTGTTCACGAGTTACATCGTCGGGCATTTCGGCACGACGCAGTTGGCGGCTCACAATGCCGCCATGAATTTCATGGCGCTCTCGTTCATGCCGGCGGTCGGCCTCAATCACGCCATCGCGCCCATTGTGGGCCAATGGATCGGACGAGGCGACATCGCCCGCGCCAAGGCCCGCACCTATACCGCGTTGCGCCTTGCCATCGGCTACATGACCTGCATGGGCATTCTGATGGGGACGTTCGGCGCGGAACTCATCCGGTCCGTGTTCAGCGTCGATCCGGAAGTCGTCCGCATCGGAAAGATATTGCTTGTCCTCGCGGCCCTATTTCAGGCTTTTGACGCAGTCAACATAACGGTGTCGGGCGCGTTGCGCGGAGCGGGCGATACGCGCTGGATGGCCGTGATGTCGTTTCTGGGGACCTATCTATTCTTCTTGCCCTTGGCGCTCTTTTTCGCGTTCGTGATGCACTGGCAGGCGGTGGGCGCGTGGATTGGCGCGACCGCCTACATCATTGCGCTGAGCGGCGTCCTGTTCTTGCGGTTTCACCGGGAAAAATGGCGCCATATCAGCATCTTCACTCCCGAGACGTGATTCGGAACGCCGGAAAAGACGTCACAGCCGCCAGGGACCGCGATAGACCGGACGGAGGAGCGCGTCCGCTTCGGGCGGATTGCGAAGGCTCCGTTGTTTTTCATCCCATGCGACCGTCCTGCCCGCGCGCAAGGCCACGTTACCGAGCAGGATCGTTTCGGTGAAAACTGCCGCCTGCTCGAACGGAAACGACGGCAAGGGGCCTCCCCTACAGGCATTGGCCCATTCGCGCCAATGCGAGACCTCCGCGTCCGGAAGGCTCTGCGCGGGCGGCGCGAAGGCGCGCATCCGATCGCGCGGGACAAGCCGCGGCCCTTCGCCATAGCCGTATGGACCAATCGCGATCGTGCCGCTATCTCCGATGAAGAGCGTTCCGCTGCCATCCAGCCCGAGCGTTTCATTCGGATCGACGCCCTCGGGACGCGGCGGCAGCTTGCCGCCGTCGCGCCACGTCAGGGTCACGGGGGGCAATTCGCCGCGCGCCGGAAATTCAAAACGGATTGTGGACCAGGCCGGCGCGGTTTCTTGGTTGACGGGCGAGGACTCCGCCGTAATGCGCGCCGGAGTCCCAAGCTTCAGCGCCAACCACGGCATCAACAACACGTGCGGCCCCATGTCGCCGAGCGCGCCCGTCCCGAAATCCCACCAACCGCGCCAGTTCAAGCCCAAATAACACGGATGATACGGCCGCTCCGGGGCAGGGCCCAGCCACATGTCCCAGTCAAGGGTGGCCGGAGGAAGCGGCGCATCGACAGGGCGATCGATGCCCTGCGGCCACAGGGGCCGGTCCGTCCAGCAATGAACTTCGCGCACGGAACCGATCACGCCTGCTTCCATCCATTCGCGCAAACGCCGGATTCCGGGCGAAGCCATGCCTTGGCTTCCTGCTTGGGTGACGACGCCGCAGCTCTTCGCGGTCTCGGCGATCGCGCGCGCTTCGTGAATCGTGCGCGCCAGCGGTTTCTCGCAAAAGACGTGCTTGCCGAGACGCATCGCGGCGGAAGCGATCGCGGCATGCCAATGGTCCGGCGTCGCAACAACCACCGCGTCGATGTCTTTTTGCTTGTCAAACAAGATGCGGAAATCGCGATAGCGCGGAACGTTCGGGAAACGCCGGTACGCCTCGGCCGCGGAAGCATCGTCGACATCGCAAAACGCCGCCACGACATCATCGGGAAATTCATTGAGCAGCAGCGTTCCCTGTCGGCCCAAACCGATAAACGCAAGATTCAAGCGCTGGTTCGCCGACATCGTGCGTGTGCGTTTTTGCGCGCGCGGGCGGCATGCGGCATACGTCGACGCCGCGCCGATCGCGGCGGTCGTCAAAAACGTCCGCCGGCTGCATTGCCTGGTCATGATGCTACCTTTCCTTCACGGCTCGGCGCGCCGAACGCCTCAGGGGCTCGATGACGCTTCAGCCGGCATCTTGCGAAAATACCGTTGCGTCGTCGATGGAAACAACGCCCCCGCGAACCGCTTGATCTCGGTCTTGACGACGCGCAACGCATCCCCCGTCACATGAACGATGGGAGCCGCGACGGGACAAAAGCCCGCCCGCATGGCAATGCGACGCAAGGTCTCGGGGGTATAGGCATTGATGTGATCAAGCGGATGTATCTTGCGGTAGTCGCGTTCCGTCCTGATGTCCGTCACGTTGCTGCAATCGGGCGTCTCCAGGACCAGAACGCCGTCCGGAAGCATGAGCGCATGAAGCGACTGGAGCGCGGCAAGCGGCGCATCCAGATGTTCCAGCACCTCAAACAACGTGATGGCGTGAAACCGCATGGAGGCGGGCAGGTCCTCGATGTCGGAAACAATATGCACCTGCCCCCCTTGACGGCGCGCAGGGGAACGATCAATGCCGCAGCAAACAAAGCCGAATCGCTCGCACACCGCTAAAAAATCGCCGAAACCGCACCCAAAATCCAATATGCGAACTTCCTGCCCCCCGCGGAGCGCGCGCGTCATTTTCTCGATGCGCAACACGTGCTGCACGTGATCCCGGCCCTTTGCAAAACGATGCGCCGGCGTATCGGCATGAGCGCTGAACTGCCGGATCGCCGACTCGGACATCCATTCCGAAAAACGTCTTTCATTCCAAGCCGGCGCCAACACCCGTTTGTGGAACGTTTGCCCGCATGCCGTGCAGCGAACATAGGCCCACCGCTCGCTCTCGATATAGGGCAAAGGCGATGTTCCCCACGGGTCGCGATCAAGGAACGTCCGCAAGGGTTCATCGCCAAATCGCCCGCCCGCCAACTCGTCCAGCCGGTTCGAACCGCAACTGATGCAGTGACGCCGCTCAACGAATGCCGCACGTTGTTCTTCCATCTTTCCCTCTCTCGGATTGGGCGGCGAACATCCCGCCGCCGAGAAACTACTATGCCACCCAAGGCACGAGCGCGCAACACGGACGCCCGCAGAACGCCGGAATCCGTCCGGAACAGAAAAGGACGGAGTTCGAATGAAATCAATTTTCGATGAATTACTATAAATATAGTATGGTATAATATGATATAGCTTTATTTCATATAGTTGACACATATACCTAACATATGCTATTTTAAGATGGCGGCGCGTTGTGGGGACTCATACTGTGCATGATTCCTGGTGGAACCAGCCGCCCGCAGAAAAAGGAGCAAAAAGAAGGAGGACATTGCAATGCGTAAAGTATCCGTGATCCTGGCGTTGTTGTCGTGCACATGTTTGATCGGCTGCCCCAGCACCTCTGGTGGAACAGGCTTGGTGGGAAAATGGCTCTACATGGACCCCGCCGGGAGCGGCGTGGGAATCAAGTTTGATTTTCGCTCCACCGGAAGGTTTTCCCTGGAGATCATCACGCCCCAGACCGCTGACAGGCTGGCAGCACGGGGAACTTACACGACCGACACAACCGTCACTCCCAACGAGATCATGATGCTGGTCGACGGAGTGGGCGCAATAGAAAACGGCAAATGGAAATGGTTCTCACTGACCGAAGATGAACAATACTACTACTACGCTATTTATGAATTGCTACAGAATGGCAAATTGGCCATGGAACTTAGTGAATACGAAATGCCAACGGAATTCACCGGAAATGCCGCAATCTTCACGCGGCAGTAGGTTCGCGAACCGGTTCGGCGCCGAAGCGTAACCGATGACGCATGGGGCGGGACGCCGAGCAGGCGCCCGCCCCGTCGCCTTGGATCCCTATACGTTTCCGAAGGCTTTTTCCAGGTCTGCGATGAGGTCATCGAGATGTTCGATGCCGACGGAGATGCGGACGAGGTCTTCGGTGATGCCGATCGCGGCGCGGACATCCTCGGGCATGGAGACGTGGGTCATCGTGCAGGGGTGCTCAATGAGCGACTCGACGCCCCCGAGCGATTCCGCGAGCGTAAACAGATTGACGCCGCCCAGCAGGCGGAAGACCTCTTCGCGCCCGCCGTTGACACGAAACGAGAAGGTGCCGCCGAAACCAGTCATTTGCGTAAGCGCTAATGCGTGTTGCGGGTGGCTTTCGAGGCCGGGGTGCAACACAGAAGCCACCTTGGGATGTTTCTCGAGCCAGCGCGCGATGCCGATCGCATTGCGGTTATGCTCCTCCATGCGGATAGCGAGGGTCTTGATGCCGCGCAACACGAGGAAACAATCCTGCGGCCCGGAGCAGGTTCCCATCGCGTTTTGCAGGAAACCGATTTGCTCGGCCAGCGCCGGGTCTTTCACAACCACCGCCCCGCCGACAACGTCGCTGTGGCCGTTGATATACTTCGTGGTCGAATGCACGACGATGTCGATGCCGAATTCGAGCGGCCGCTGGAAATACGGCGAGAGAAACGTGTTGTCGCAAATCGTCGTGACATTGCGTTCGCGCGCCACGTTTGCCACCGCCGCAAGATCGACAAGATTCATGAGCGGATTGGTTGGCGTCTCGATCCAGACGGCCTTGGTGTCTGGGCAGATGGCTTTTTGAAGCGCCGCCACGTCGCGCAGGTTCACGAACTCGATGTCCACGCCTTTTGGCGCAATCACGCTCATCAGCAAACGATAGGTGCCGCCGTAGAGGTCGTCGTGAATGATAAGGTGATCGCCGGGACCGTACATGGCCAGCACGGTGGCTTCCGCGGCCATGCCGGTCGCGAAAGCAAACCCGAACTCGCCGCCTTCCAACGAAGCCAGACAGCGTTCAAGCGTCTTGCGGGTCGGATTGCCGCTGCGCGAATAATCGAACTCGCCCGGTTGATTGACGCCTTGGAACGCGAACGTCGACGTCTGGTAGATGGGCGTCATCACCGCGCCATACGCGGCGTCAGGACCCTGACCTGCGTGAATCGAACGTGTCTTGAAATGCACTGATTTGCCTCCGGGTTTTAAGACAAAGAGTTATTTTGACAGGATTTACAGGCTGGAGGAAAGGCCGATCCCCACTCCTCTTCAATCATGTCAATCATGTAAAACTCTCCTGTTTCTTCTTGCTATTCCGTCTGAAACAGGGGTGTCGACAAATACCGTTCGCCGCTGTCCGGCAGCACGACGACAATGGTCTTGCCTGCATACTCGTCGCGCGCAGCGAGCCGCAACGCCACGGCCGTGGCCGCGCCGCAACTGATGCCGCTCAAAATGCCCTCTTCCAAGGCAAGACGCCGCGCCGTCTCAAAGGCATCCTCGTTGGTGACCGTCTCGATCTTGTCGACCAAACTCAAATCCAACACGTCCGGCTTGAACCCTGCGCCGATGCCCTGGATCTTGTGCGGGCCGGGCGAACCTCCGGACAGCACCGGCGAGGCGGCGGGCTCGACGGCCACGCTCTGGATAGCCTTGCCTTTTTCCCTCTTGATGTACTTGCTCACGCCGGTGATGGTGCCGCCGGTGCCGACGCCCGCAACCAGGACGTCGATCGTCCCCTCGGTGTCGTTCCAAATTTCCGGACCGGTGGTCTTGAAATGAATCTCCGGATTGGCCGGATTCTTGAATTGATGGGGAATAAAGTAGCCAGGATTTTCCTGCGCCAACCGTTCCGCCTCCGCAATGGCCCCCGGCATGCCCTTCGTGCCAGGCGTCAGAATGAGTTCCGCGCCCAACGCCTTCAAGACCTGCCGCCGCTCGATGCTCATCGTCTCGGGCATGGTCAGAATGAGCTTGTAGCCGCGCGCCGCCGCGACAAAGGCAAGCGCGATGCCGGTGTTGCCCGAAGTCGGCTCGACAATCACGGTGTCTTTGGTGAGCTTGCCGGCTTTTTCAGCAGCTTCGATCATCGCCAGACCGATTCGGTCCTTCACGCTCGACAGCGGATTAAAAAACTCGCACTTGGCGAGCACGGTTGCCCCACCGGCGGG
>JAKJDA010000099.1 GCA_022706165.1 Candidatus Hydrogenedentota bacterium
GATTGCCCCACTTCCAAGTTGGAGACGTATGGCGAGACCTTGGCGGCGATCCGGGGCGAACTTGGTTCTGAGTGCGGCGCCTTGTCGATCACCGCGTTGCCCGCATGGCTGCGTAGCCGTTCCTGTTCCAGGACGTGCCGCCAAGCCGATTTCTTCGTCCTTCAAATTCATGCGCTCCAGCGGCCCACCACCCTCGATGCGCCCCTTGTCCTGTATGAAACGCGCAGGTTTCACGCGTATTTGCGCGGCGCCTCCCGGATCGGGACGCCGTTTTTCGTCGCCCTGCCCACGTACGGATATGCCATCACTTTCGACGAACAGGGAAACTTCGTTCGCCTCGCCGCGGAGTGGGGGAACAGCCCGCCCTCCGCCGGTCAGCGCACCAAGCATGTCATGGCCGATCCTGCTGAACTGGCGACGGTCGTTCGCTCCCTCCGCGAACGCCGTCCGCGCCACTGTCAGGGCATCGCGTGGTTTCGTTTGCCTGTCGCCACGGATACGCATAACTGGACATGGGACATGCTGGAACACGTGTTGGAGGGACGCGAGCCGCCGAAACCGACGGGGCATGCCAGCAGCGTCGGCGAATCGATGCAATGACGCGTTTGCCAAGACGCTGCATGAACGAGACAGGTTTTAAGGGGCTTGTTGTGTCGCGGGAAATGTCATACCCTGATGGCTGGATTGCGATTCGCATACGGTCGCGGAGAACACGGCATGAGAGCGGTCTTACAGCGCGTATCAACGGCATCGGTAAGCGTGAATGGCATGATCGTGAGCGAGGTGGGACCAGGGTTGTTGGCGCTTATCGGCATCGCGCAGGGCGATACCGATGGGGATGCGCGTCTGCTGGCGGATAAAATCGCGGCGTTGCGTTGCTTCGCCGACGAAGACAGCAAGTTCAATCTTTCCGTCCGGGATGTTTGCGGCAGCGTGCTTGCCATCTCCCAGTTCACTCTATTGGGCGATTGTCGCAGGGGGCGTCGTCCGTCGTTTAGCGATGCCGCTCGCCCCGATGAGGCGGAGCCGTTGTACGAGGCGACCCTTGCATATCTACGGGCGCAGGGAATCAAGGTGAAGGGCGGAGTTTTTGGCGCGCACATGGCCGTGCATTCGGTGAACGACGGGCCTGTTACGCTGCTGGTGGACACCCGGAGGGCCTTCTGATGGACGCGATATGCGGCATGTTGGGCGAACGCGACATCGTTTCCACCAAAAACATGGCGGCGGCTTTGACCCATCGCGCGCGCGTCATGCGCCCAATCGAAGGCGACGACTTCGTCATCATGGCGTCGACGTTCGGGGCGGCCCCTGTCTGCGCCGTGGATGGCCAGCCGCGAGACAGGGCCGGAACGCCCCTGGATATGGACGCTTTCGGGGCGCATTGCCGGTCCGTCGCTCATCCCGACGCGCTTGAACTCGCCGGCGCATTTGCGGGCGTGGTGCAGCGCGCGCCGGATGTCTGGTGGCTGTTGCGCGACCGGCTGGGCCAGCGCCCTTTGTATTACGCCATTGTGAAAGACGCACTCGTCTTCGCGTCCGAACTCAAGGCGCTGCTTGCATCGGGACTCATCAGGGCCTGCATGAATCGGCAAGCCGCAGACGCCTATTTCACATTCGGCTGCGCCCCAAGCCCGATCACGCTGATCGAGGGAGTCTTCAGGGTCCGCCCAGGCCATGTGCTGACATTCACGCACCGCAAGGCGGAACAGCATCGCTTCGCGCAGTTCAATACGAATCCGGTGGACACGGACAAGAATGAGGCGTCCGCTCATCTCCAAGGGATAGTGGAGCGATCCGTGACAAGGACTGTCTCGAACCGAGTGTTATTGTCCGCCGGAGTGGATTCGGCCGCGATCGCGGCCTTGAAGCGAAAAGCCAGTCCAGTCTTCATCGCTTTGGAACGTGGATGGCAGGACGAAGGCCGGATGACGCGCGAATCCGCAAAACAACTCAACCTGCCGCTCACGGTCTTTCCGGGACGACGTTTCACTGAGGAAGAATTCGCCACTATGTGCAGGGCCTTGGATGATCCCGTCGCCGACGCGTCGATTCTTCCTTTGTGGCTGGTGCTGCAACGCGCGTCCGAATGGTCGCCTGCCTTGCTTTCCGGTCACGGCGCCGACGAACTGCTGGGCGGCTTTCCACGGTACCGCCTCCTGCAGAGGACGCGTGTCGCCGGCGCGGCCATCCCGGCGGGGATGATGAGCGATCTCCTTCCTGCTCTTCCGCCAAACGCATTCGTGCGTCGTGGAAGCCGGTTTCTGGCATCGGGAAACAATAGCATCGAAGCCCACCTGTCCTTGTTCTCGATGTTCGATGCGGATGAGCGCCGGGAGTTGTATTCGCCTTCCATGCACGAGTCGAGCCTCGATCAGGGCGGCGTTGCAACGCTTGTAAAGCCCTACTGCCGCGGCAGCGATCTGACGCAGACCATGCTTGATTTCGATTTGCACATCGCATTGCCCGATATGATGCTCATGAAATGCGAGCGCATCGCCTCCACCCACGGCGTTGCGCTGGAACTCCCCTATTTTGACGACGAATTGGTCGATTACGCGATTCGGCTCGATCCCAAGGTTGCCTACGGCGTCCGTAGCAAGCCGCTGCTCCGCATGGCGATGAAAGGCACACTGCCCCATCGCATTCGATTTCGCGCGCGACGCGGATTTCGCGTGCCGCAAAGCGGACGCCTCCAACGCGTCATCGAGAATGTCGCACGCGCCACCATCACGCAGGAGCGTGCGCACGACATCGGCCTGTTCCAGTGGCGCAGCATCGAACAAATCCTGCATGCCGCCAGTCACAACATATACCGGCGCAGGCAATTTTGGGCGCTGCTCCTCTTCTTTGCCTGGCGCCGGTTTGTCGTGGAGAAATCCTGACATGTCCGGCGCGACGATCAAAATCGGACGGTACGGCGTCCTTCGCCCGAAAACTGCGCGAGCGCAATCGTGACGCGACAGGCTACACGCCATGCGGGCGTTTCGTTTTCGCCGCCCCGTGGAAGATAAGGCGCATGCCGGAACTCGTCTCCATCATTATCCCCGCGCACAATCAGCTCGACTACTGCCGCGCTTGCGTCGGCTCCGTGCTGCGCCACACGCGCCCCCCTTTCCGTTTGGTCTTGGTCGACAATGGATCGACTGACGGCGTTGCCGAATATTTCGATTCGACGCCCGATGCGATGGTCGTGCATACCGGCAGGAATCTCGGTTTTCCCGCGGGGGTGAATCGAGGTTTGGCCCATGCGCAAGGACATGTGCTGCTGTTGAACAGCGACACGGTGGTTACGGAAGGCTGGCTGGAACGATTGGAGGAAGCCTTGCTCGAAACGGACGACATCGGCATGGCCGGGCCCGTTTCGAATTGCGTGTCCGGCTTTCAACAGATCGAAACGCCGCCGTTGCGCGATGAAGCGTCCATTCACGCCTTTTCCAAACAGCGCGCCATCGATTTTCATGGGCAACGCCGCGAGACCGATCGCCTGGTGGGCTTTTGCGTGTTGATACGTGACGCCGCGTTCGTCACAGTCGGGCTTCTCGACGAGGCATACGGCATTGGCAATTTTGAAGACGACGACTACGGCTTGCGCGTGCGGCTCGCTGGGTTCCGCATGCGCATCGCGGACGACTGCTTCGTCTATCATTACGGCGGGCGCAGTTTCGCCGGACTCGGTATTGCGGGAGACCGTTTTCACGCGCTGATGGACACGAACGAGCGCTATTTTCTTCAGAAATGGCGCAAGGCCCCCATCGAGCTTCTGACGCCCTATTTCCGTTCGCGATTGCTGAGTTTGCGCGCACACGAGGCGCTCGAGCACGCCCAGATGGAAGAGTGCCTGCAATGCCTCAAGGGTGCGATTGAAGCCGCGCCGCTATTGGGCCAGAATTACAACGACCTCGGCGCGGTGTTGTGGCAGATTGAGCAGTACGACAAGGCATTCGAGTGCTTCGTGCACGCCGTAAAGCTCGAACCGGGCAACGCCGCCGCACAGGCGAATCTTGCGGATGCCGCGAACGCGCTGGGGAGAACAAGCGACCTCCACGATCTCCTCCGCAGCGCAAGGGGACAATGATTCATGGAAATGGAAATTCGCGAATATCGACCCGAAGACGAAGCAGAATGGATGCGCGTGCACGCAATCATCCTCAGCATCTCGCACGCATGGAATTACAGCATCCAGGAGCGTCCGCTCTACGAAGGCCACGAATCAACAAAGCTGGTGGCCGTGGCGGACGGAAAGATCGTCGGCCTCACCGATACGCAGTATGAGAACGAACCCGGCGAGTTCTGCTTTCTTAAGGACAGCAAAGGCGGCTACGTGCTTGAATTCGGGAGACTGCCGGATTTCTCGGGACACAACATCGGCAAATTGCTGATCGACGCGACGGTTGAGGACGCGAAACGCAAGGATTTTCACCGCCTCGAGTACTGGACGCAAGACAGAAGTGCGCAGCGGTACTACCAACGCATCGGCATGAAAGAGATTGGCCGACACTATCGATTCCGCATGCGCGCGACGCCCGAGTTCAACGAGATCGCCGTAAAAGACTACTTTGGCATCGAATACATCTACGCAATCTGCATGCCCGAAGAATGGCCGCTCATCAAACAAAAATACGACATCCTGACCAAACACCCTCTTGAACCGCACCTCTGCATTGGCTATGAAATCCGCTTCTGAAAAGGGCTAATCAAAAATTCACCTTTAACGAGCAAATCTTGTAGGGCGTCATGTACAGTTCTGCCGCGTTGCCCTTGACGTCCAGTGGCATGTCGTTTTCCTCAAGTAGGTCGCATTCGAACATGCGCTTAGGCGCGCGAGCAAAGCGCAACGTCACGTAGCCGCGCTGGCCGTAGGCTTCATACAACCGAACAATAATCGCATCGGAGTCTTCGGCGCGTTTGATGGTTTCGAGAATAACGTGCTCCGCGTCGACTTCTGCGAACGATCCAACCGGCGGCAACGTTCCTTCCGAAATGGGCGCGGCTTTGGCCATCAATGGCGCATTGAGATCGATACCTTCACGAACCGTTGCGACGCGCCAATCGCCGACGTGCGGCAACAACGAATAGGTAAAGTCGTGTTCGCCTTCATCGGCAGTTGGATCGGGATCGATAGAGGCGCGCAACAGCGACAGGCGCAGCGTGTTTCCCTTTACGTCATAACCATATTTGCAGTCATTGAGTACACTGACGCCATAGTCCCCTTCGCTGAGGTCTGCCCAACGTAGCGCAGGCACTTCAAACTCCGCGAGATCGTAATCGCGGTTGGTGTGCGTGGTGCGTTGAATCGTGCCGCAGGGAATCTCGAACGTCGCCCACGACGAACGCACATCGACCGGGAACGCTACCTTCATCATGGTCTGTTTTTCCTGCCAAACCACGTGCGTCACGAAATCGATCCGCCGCGAATGGGCGTACAGCACGATGTTCTGCGTGATCGTGCTTTGCTCGTTCTTGCGCACGAATCGCACCGTCGCGCGCAGCGGCCCTCGCTCAACGACCTCGACGCTCTCGGAAGCGCCCGGTTCCCAGCGCGTGTCGTCGAGGTTTTGATCGATGTCCCACGCGTTGCTGCGATGCGGGCGATCGTCGAAGAGATAGAGGACATTGCCCCTTTCTTTCGGCGCAAGCACCTCGCGTTTGTTCTCCTTGTCGTACACGCGCGTCAGGCGTCCGGACTTGTCGAACACGATCTTCAAGAAAGCGTTCTCCATACCCTTGTCGGACGCGGTCAACGGCAACGATTGCGCGGCGCCTTTGCCCGGCACGATGCGGTAGACTGCGTGGCCAAGGGATGGCGCCTGCGTGACCTCGACGAGCAACTCATCATTCGATACCACCTGATGCGCGACCGCGTTTCCATCGGGGTCCTGCACGTGGAACGCGCCTTTTGGCAAAGGCGTTTTCACTGCAACGAGTCCGGACCGTGCCCAGGACACGGTGTTCCACACAATGATCGGCGTGCCCTCGCCGCGCGTGTCGATGCGATCGTGAAGCAATGCGAGGGCGCGGTCCTTGACGCCATTCAACGCTGTTTGTGCAAGGGCGTAATCGCGATCGGCATCGTCGTAGACCTCATGCACGGAGGAGCCTGGCAGGATGTCGTGGAACTGGTTCAACAGAACAATCTTCCACGCGTCGTTGATCGCGTCCTGCTCGTAATGTCCGCCATTGAGGAACGCAACGGTCGACAAAAACTCGATGTCGCGCAACAAGGCCTCGCATTTGCGGTTGTTGCGTTTCGTACGCGCCTGCGACGTTTGGCAGGCGCGATGCACTTCGAGATAGAGTTCGCTGTTCCACACAGGAAGCGTCGCTGTGGCTTCGTCTTTTGCGAAACGCGCAAAGTAGGACGTGAGGGTGTCGAACGAGCATTGCGGCGCGCCCACGATATTGCCGAGCCGTTTGGCGCGTTCGACGATTTCCTGGGTCGGACCGCCACCGCCATCGCCCCAGCCGACGGTGTAGGGTATCTCGTCGATCTTGTCTTTCTGTTTGGCCACGGCCCAATGCTCGAACACTTCTGCGGTGGTCATGATCGAGCCGTATACATGCGGCATGTACGTGAGGATGCGCGAGCCATCGACGCCTTCCCAGTGGAAGGTGCTGTAGGGAAATTGCGAGAACTCGCCCCACCATATCTTGGTCGTGGAGAAAGTATCCAGACCCGCCTTGACGAGAAACTGCGGCAATGAATGCGCGAATCCGAAACAGTCCGGGACCCACGCCATGCGCGGACGCACACCCAATTCGCGTTGGAAGAAACGAATGCCAAACAGCAACTGGCGCACGATCGATTCGCCCGACACGATGTTGCAATCTGGTTCGACGAACAACGCGCCCGCCGGGTCCCAACGGCCTTCCTGAACGCGTTGCTTCACGCGCGCGAACAGTTCGGGATAGTCCCGCTTCAGGTACTCGTACTGAATGGTTTGGCTGTGCGAAAAGGTGAACTCGGGATAACGGTCCAATAGCGCGAGGACCGTCGCGACCGTGCGGCCAATCTTGCGGTGCGTTTCGCGCAACGGCCACATCCACGCGGTGTCGATGTGCGAGTGGCCGATAATCGCCAGTTTGCCCGCGCCGGGTCCCGCCGGAAATTTTTTGAGGTCCGCGCGGAAATACTTCTGCGCTTTCTTGATCGACTCGAAATACTGCGGCGTGCCCGCGTGACGCAGATCAACCATGCGCACGGATTTCTCAATGTGCTCCAGCAATCGCATGCGCGGCGCGTATGCTTCCGGCAACTGCTCCCACACTTCCAACGCGATCTTCGCGTCCCAGTAGAAGTCCCACGCTAATTGATGAAACACCGCGATGTCGGCGCGGTCGAAGATGTGATAGGTGTCCTGTTCTTGACTGGGAACCGACTCCAGCGAAATAACAAATGCCTCGCTCACGCGCGCTTGTTTCGATAGCAAGACCTCGTCGCGATTGCGATCAAGTCCTTGCGCAGGATGACCGTTGACATACGCCAGCGAATTGCCATGCGGCCCTTGGTGCGGACTCAGCAGTGCGACGACATGCTTGCCATCCATGTCTGGCGGAATCGTCGCGTGCAGGCGAAACCATGTCGTCTGGTCGTAGCCGCCCCAGCGTTGCTTCAGTTCGAACGGCTCCCAGCCCGACACAGGTTCCGGCGTGACGCTATGCCCCGGCCCAAGTACGCAACGTTCAATGGAGTCGACCGGCGCATGGTTCGAGTAGACGGTTTTGAATATCTCTTTCAACCGAAGCAACACCTGCTTCGCAATAATGGGTCGCTCAGCTTCAAAAATGATCATGCAGCCTCCTGCAACACATCAGAAGTTTCTGGCAGAAGTCCGGAGGAACCTACTTTTGAAGAGGTCTCCCCGGTTCTTCTTTATCCCAAAATTTCCTTGATCGTCTTAATCATCTCTTCCCGCGCTACCGTGACCTGACCGCTCTTTCCTGCCTGGCGATATGCGTCGTGATTGGCGATGCCTTCGCGGCTTTGCTTGCCCGCGAGAAGGTCCTTGATCGACACGACGCCGTTGGCGATTTCGTCCTCGCCGAGGATTACTGCGATAGCTATCTCGTAGTGGTCCGCGTGCGCGAGCTGGTGGCGCAGTCCCGCCTTCTGGCCGAAATAGACCTCCGTCGCAATGCCCGCCGCGCGCAATTCCGCCGCGACGCGCAGCGCTTCCTGCTTCGGCGTCTTGCCCAGCGTCATGACGAGCACTTGCACCGTCGTTGCACGCGGTTTGACGATGCCCATGTGCTTCAATGCCGCCATGAGACGGTCCAACCCAATCGCCATGCCGCACGACGGCACGTTGCGGTCCGTGAAACGCGACACGAGTCCGTCGTAGCGCCCACCGCCCATCACCGAACCGAACTCCGGCGCGGTGGGCAGCGTCATTTCGAAGACGGGTCCGGTGTAATAGTCAAGTCCGCGCGCAAGGCTCGGGGTGAAACGCGCGTGCTCTTCTGCAACCCCCAGCGCATCGAGGCCTGAAGCGAGCGCGTGCATTTCCTCGATCGCCATGGTGGTGAAGTCCGACGCAGGCAATGCTGTAGCGCAATGTTCAACGACTTCGACACGCGTTGCGCCGTCGATGGCGACAAATTTCAGGATCGCGTCGATGGTCGCATCGTCCAATTTCACGCCGGGGATCGGATCGCCCGAATCGTCGATGCGTCCCGGACCAAGTTCGCGGCGCACATTGTCCACGCCGACCTTCTGCAGCTTATCGATCACCCGCAGAACGTGCTTTTGCTTTGCGGCGTCATGGATGCCGCAACCTTCCAACAGCGCATCGATGAGTTTACGGTTGTTCACCAACGCGCAGAAAGAGTCAACGCGCACGTCCCGCATGATCTCCGTCATGGCCGCGATGATTTCCGCAT
>JAKJDA010000009.1:0-7764 GCA_022706165.1 Candidatus Hydrogenedentota bacterium
ATCGAGCACCGCGCGGTCTTCCAGCGCGAACGCTGCGCCATCACGTTCGCGGAATCCGTGATCATGAAAGCCGGACAGGAGATGGAGGTCGTCTTCGAAGCGCCGCATCGCGCATAGCGCACGCCGCGCCCGCGTATTCGTTCTTCGCCGTCGAGCGGGCGCTCAGTCGAAGTTGATGCGCTCTTTCTCGACAACGAGCGGGCGCTTGAGAACCTGCGTGTAGATCGCGCCGATGTATTCGCCGAGAATGCCGATGAAGAACAGTTGCACCGCGCTGAAAAAGAACAAGCCAATGACGACCGGCGCGGCGCCCACTTGGAAATTTTTCCAGAAGACGAGCTTGTACCCAAAGTAAATCGCGGCCACCAGCAAGCTGAACGCCCCCAGGCAAAAGCCGGTCATTGTGGCCAGGCGCAGCGGAATTTTCGAGTAGTTCACGATGCCCAGCATCGCGAGATCGTAGAGCGTGTAGAAGTTGTTCTTGGTGAAGCCGCGCTTGCGTGCGGGCTGATCGTATTTGATTTCCGCGCGCTCGAACCCGATGTCGCAGATCAGGCCGCGAAAATAGGGATAGGGATCGTCCAGCTTGCGCAGCACGTCCACAAACGCGCGATCGTACAGGCCGAAGCCCGTCGCATTCTTGATCTGCTCGACATCCGAGAGTTTGCGGATGAGGTTGTAGTACATCTTGCGCACGGCGAAAAACAGCGGCGTCTCTTCGCTCGTGGCCTTGACGCCGATGACGACCTTGTAGCCCTCTTCCCACTTGCGCACGAAATCGACCATCATCTCGGGCGGATCTTGCAGGTCCGCCACGATCCCAACGACTGCATCGCCCTGGGTCTGCATCAACGCATGGAAGGGCGATCGCACCTGGCCAAAATTGCGCGCGTTCACGATGATCTTGAGGCGCTTGTCCGCGTGTGCGAGTTCCTTAAGAATCGGCACGGTGCGATCGCGCGACGCATTGTCGATGAAAAGATGCTCATAGTCGTAGTTCGTCAGTTGCGTCTCGAACACCTGCCGCACGCGCTCGTACACTTCGCGAACGTTCTCTTCCTCGTTGTAGCACGGCGTCAGGACGCTGATGAGTTTTCGGGCGCCGGGCGTGACGGACATCGCTTCTGTCTCCTTAGGCCAGCCGTTCGGGCGGCACGGCGTAGCATACCTGTTCCCAACATTCGTCCGAATAGCGGCGCAAAAAGAAACGATAGTCGGGACAAATCGAATGCAGGAACAGCGGGATTCGCCAGATGTGATCTTGCGCGTGATATACACACACCGCCAGCGCCGGTTTGTGCTTGGCGATCACGCCCGTCGCGCCTTCGAGCGCATAAGGTTCCGCGCCTTCGATGTCCATCTTGATGAAGGTCGGCGGCGTGTCGGCCAGAATCTCGTCGAGCGGCGCGCATTCCAGCTCGATTTGCCCCGCGCCGACGGACGATGCCGCCGTGCCGGTTGCGTCAAATTTTACAGTCTCGCGTTTTGCGCCCACGGCCAGTTGCACGGCGGTCAGTCGATCGCGGATATTCGCCGGTTGCGCCGCGAACGACTGCCGCAAGCGCGCACAGTTGCCGGGGTCGGCTTCGATCGCGACAACCTTTGCGAAGTTCGGCGAACGCCGTCGCAGAAAATCCGCCACCGAATCGCCGTCGAACGCGCCGCAATCCACAAAGACCTCGTCGTCGCGCAGGCACAGGACGTCCAACGGGAAATAGGTTTCCGCCGCGGGCAAATGCGGCGGCAAGGCGCTGTCGTCGAGCGACGTGCGCCACGCCAGTTGCCCCAGGTACTCGGCGCGCGAGGCATCGTCCGCCCACAGTTCCGCCGCAGCGCGAATGTGGTCCGCGTGCGCAAAAATCTTGTCCGGCAGATCGAGGCTGCCATGCGGCAAGAACATATCGGGATAGGCCCACGCCAACGACGGGAACGAAATCACGGTCACGCCCAGCGCAGCAAGCTGCGCCTTCACGGGCGTACACGTGTAGACCGTCACAACAAACGCGGCCTTCTTGCCGAACTCGCGCACGGCATCGTCCGGCGCGTAGACCTTCAGCCCTTCGACATCCGCGCCCCACAGCTTCGCGTTGTTGTCGGAAAACGCCAGCGGCTCGACGCCCGCGCCGCGCAACCGCGCCAACACGTTTCGTCCAAGCCGCCCCGCGCCGAACAAGACAAACGCCGCTCCGTACAGCGCCATTGCGGCGTCGTATGCGGCGCGATGGCGCGCCGTTACGGAAGCGGCATCCTGATTCAACACGGCCTCCAGCTTGGATCGAAACGAATTTTCCATCATCAAAACGTCTCTCCGTCGGTTGTCCGGCACGCGCCGGACGCGTCATTTCATGCGTTGTTCGGGCGCGGCATAGCAAACCACGTCGCCGAATTCGTCGCCGTACCGCCGCAAAAAAAAGCGATACTCCGGCGAGAGCGACTGAATGCACAACGGAATGCGCCACAAATGGTCTTGCCGGTGGTATACGCAAATGGCCAGCGCCGGGACGTGACGCGCAATCGATGCCTTGCCGCCTTCGATCGCGTCCAGCTCCGCACCCTCGATGTCCATCTTGATATACGTCGGCGCCGCGCCGTCGAGGACTTCATCCAGGGGAACGCATTGCACCTCGAGCGTGCCCGTGCCGCTAATCGCCGATCCGACTGTGCCAATCGCGTCGAAATAGAGCTTCTCGCGTTTCGCGCCCACGGCGTACGGGGATACGCTGATGCGTTCGCGCAGATCGCACGGCAGTCCCGCAACGTAATCGAGTAATTTTTCATGGTTGCCGGGATCGGGTTCAAACGCGGTGACATGCCCGTCGATGCCAATGCCCGCGTCGAAGAAGGCTTTGATCGTGTCGCCGTCGAACGCGCCGCAATCGACAAAATGCTCGCGCGCCGTCAGCGCGAGGGCGTCGAGGGGCAAATACGTCTGCTCCGTGGCGGGCGCGGGCAGGCCATCGAAATCCATCATCGACATCAGCCACTTGAGTTGACCCACAAACTCGCGCTTCGACGCCTCATCCGTGTACAGCGCAAACGCCGCGCGGATATCGCTGGCGCGCTCACATATTTTGTGCGGCAGGTCGAGGCGATAGTGCGGCAAAAGGTCCTGCGCATATTTCCAAAAGAGCGGCACGAATGACACGACGGTCTTGCAGCCAAGGTCCTGCAACTGTTGCCGCACGTAGGAAAAGCGGCTGGTTGCGCCAGGACTCCAAATCGTCACGACAAACGCAGCGCCGGCGCCGTAGCGGTATGCCGCATGTTGCGGAGATATGACATGGAGGCCGTCGATGTCTTTGCCCCAATTCGCCTCGTTGCCGTCCGCAAACGCCACCGGCTCGATGCCGTTCTTGCGCAACCCCGCCAAGGTCTTGCGTCCGAGATTGCCCGCGCCATAAAGCACGAGCGTCTCGTTGAGCGCGCCGGTGAGTTCGTCAAACGCGGCGGCCTCGCGCTGCTTCACGCGCGCGACGTCCTCGCGCAACAGCGCCTCGAACTCGGCTTCGGGCGAAGACTGACTCATGGGTCCGTTTTTCCTTTCGCGCAGGCTTAGTCTTCCAAGGGCGGAACGATCATGTTGGCGCGGAATTCATCCCGGTCGAGGAACGGCCACATATCCTCGAGCGGTTTCGACGCCATCGAGCCGTCGGGCCGTTGCATCGCGGCGACGCGCGGCGCGCGGGCTTCGTCGGGGATCACGACGACGTCGCACACGACCGGACCGGGCATCGCCAACGCCCTATCAATCTCGGCGCACAGGTCGCTCGCGCCGTCGATACGCACCGCGGCGATGCCGTATGCGGCGGCGATCTTCGTGACGTCCGGCAACGTCAGGCCGCTCGTCGCGTCCGCGCCGGTGAGGCGATGAAAATAGTTGCCCTGCGACGACCGGATCGACGCGTAGCCTTGGTTGTTCACGACAAAAAACTTGATGGTCAAGCCGAGGCGTTTGACGGTCTCGAGTTCTTGCAGGTTCATCTGAAACCCGCCGTCGCCGTCGACGCATACCGTGCGGCGTCCGTTGCCCGCGATGCACGCGCCGATCGCCGCGGGTTGACTCAGCCCCATCGCGCCGGTGCCTTTGTTATGGAAAATGCGCTGGCCTGCTTTCGCCTGGAAGGCCGTCAGGAATATCTCGGCCACGAAACCGGCGCTGCCTGGCAACACGATATCGTCGCCGGTAAGCGCATTCGACAACGCCTCGGAGAACGCGTACATGCTGAGCCCGTCTTTCGCGGCGCGATGTTCGGGCAGTACAAAGGGATACTTCTGTTTCCAGTCGCGGATGCGCGCAAACCACGGCGCGCGGTCTTTCTTCGCGACATCGTCGGTGCGCGATTGAAAGCGATTGATAAACACGCGCGCGTCCGCGCAGACGGGGATGTCGATGGCGGCGCCCATTTTCCCGATTTCAGGCCCGTCGATGTTGACCATGATCTTCTTCGCCGCGCGCGCGAGTTTGTCCGGCGCATACGCAATGAGCGCGAAGTCCATGCGCGCGCCCAGCATGAGCAGCCAGTCCGCGTTCTGCAATGCAAAATTCGCCCCGCGCGAGGCAATGGATCCCGGCATGCCGACGCTCAACTCGTGCGCGGCGGGAATGAGATCGACACCGAGCCGCGTCGTCAGCACGGGCACGCGCAACATCTCGACGAGTTTCAGGAACGCGTCCTGCGCGCCGCCGATGCGCACGCCGTTGCCGGCCAAGATCACCGGGCGATCCGCGTCGTTCAGCGCCGCGATGATGGCGTCCAGTTTGACGGCGAGATCGATCTCGGAGATGGTCTCTTCGGCCTCGGGCGGCGTGAAGCCTTCGAGTTTCGTTTCGTCGATCATCGCCGCCTGCACATCGAGCGGCACGTCGATCCACACCGGCCCGGGCCGACCCGCTTTCGCGAGGCGCAACGCCTTTTCGAGGTGATAGCGGATCGACATCGGCTCCATGATCGTCACGGCATACTTCGTGATCGAACTCACAATCGACACGATGTCCACTTCCTGCACGCCAAGCTGACGCAGCCCCGTGCCCTTGGCGATATCCGGACGCTTGACCTGCCCCGACATGAAGAGACACGGCGTCGAGTCTTGGTATGCGGCCAACGCCCCGGTCACCGCGTTCGTGCCGCCCGGCCCCGTGGTCACCAGCGCCACGCCGAGGTCATGCGCCACGCGCGCATAGGCTTCCGCCGCGATGCCGCACGCCTGCTCGTGCAGGTTGACGGTGTAGCCGATGCCGGACCGTCCCAACGAATCGTTGAGGTGCATCGCGCCGCCGCCCGGCAACATGAAAACATGCTTCACGCCGTAGTTGGCAAGGTACTGGAAAATGTAGTCGGAGAGTTTGACCATGTCTTGAATCGAGTCCTACTTAATCCGCGTTGTTTTGCTTGTTCTGTTCGAGAACGAGGTCGATGATTTCGCGGACCGCGCCATGGCCGCCCGCGTTGACCGCGACGTAGTCGGCGAGGCGCTGCACGGTCTTGTGCGCCGTTGCCGGAACGGCGGAAAAGCCCGCAAGTTCGAGCGCGGGCGCGTCGTTGACGTCGTCGCCGATGAAGCAAATCTCGGCGAGGTCGAGTCCGTGTTTTTGGGCGAATGCCCGCAAGGCAACGTCTTTTTGCCGACAGCCCTTGTGCACATCCTCGATGCCCATCTTGGCTGCGTAACGATCGACGAGCGGGCTGTTCTCGCCGGAGATCAGCGCGAACGCCAAACCCGCCTTGCGCCCAAGCGACACGCCCATGATGTCCAAAAAGGCGAAGCGCTTGAACTCTTCGCCGTTGGGACCCCACCAAAACGCGCCATCGGTAAGCACGCCGTCTACGTCCATCGCCACCGCTTTGATCCTGGCCACGCGCTACCCCTTACGCCGTAGCTTTTGCATCACCGGCACTTCGCGCTCGATGACGCGCTTGACGCCGTCGCCCATTGCCGTCTCGATGAGGCGGATATCGCGCACCAGGCGCGTGATGCCGTTCGGTTCGAGCGAGGCGGCGTGATCCGAGCCCCACATCGAGCGATCGAGCGTGATGTGCCGTTCGACGCACGTTGCGCCCAGCGCCACCGCCGCCACGGTCGAAGGCAAGCCGGTCTCGTGACCGCTGTAGCCGATGGGAATGGCGTAGCGATCGATCATTTTCGGGATGACCCTGATGTTGAGCTCCTCGTAGTACGCGGGATAGGCGCTGCACGAATGCATGAGGACAAGGTCTTTCTTTCCGATCGCCTCAACGGCGCGATCCACGTCATCCATCGTGCTCATGCCCGTCGAAAGGATGATCGGCGCGCCCTTTGCCCGCGTGTAGCGCAGCAGATCATGGTCCGTCAGGCTGGCCGAGGCAATCTTGTAACACGGCGGGCGGAACTGGTCGATAAAGTCCACCGACGCCTCGTCCCAGCACGACGCGAACCACGGAATGCCTTTTTCCTTGCAGTAGCGGTCGATCTCGCGGTATTCGTCGACGCCGAATTCAAGACCTCGCTTCAGGTCGCCGTTGGTTGCGCCGAAGGGGCTTTCGCGCGGGCGCGCCAATTCCTCGGCGCTATACACGATATCGATGGTGCGCTTTTGGAATTTGACGGCGTTGCACTTGGCGTCGTGCGCCACGTCGATCAACCGCTTGGCGAGGTCCACGTCGCTATTGTGGTTGATGCCGATCTCGGCGATGACATAGCAAGGACGCCCCGGACCTACGATGGCGTCGCCTATCCGCACTTCTGACATGAAGCCATATCCTCCGTCCCTCCCGTGGCGTCAGGAGCCCGGGGTTCCTTCCCGAAAGCACGGCTAAGCATCTCACAACGCCCGGCGACAAATCCACAGGCGGCCCCGTCTCGCGCGGGTTTTGCCGCTGCAATCAGAATGCTGCCATCGCTCTTCCCTTGAGCGAGGAACGGCTCGGGTGCTACACTTTCCTTCTTTTACAGACACGGTTCGCCTTGATGATCGGTTGGGGGCGACAGCGGAAAGGACTGCCGGCGTGAAGAAAATTTCGGTGCAGGTGAAGAGCGACCATATCGAGTTGCTTTCCCGGGCCAAGCCCATGACGGCCGTGGCGGAGTTGGTTTGGAACGCCTTGGATGCCGAGGCGACCGAGGTTCGGGTCGAATTCGTCGAGAACGATCTTGGCGGGATTGAATGCTTGCGCGTGCGGGATAACGGCCACGGGTTGCTCTATGATCACGCGCTGGTGGTGTTCCGCAATCTTGGCGGTTCCTGGAAGCGCGAAGGCGCGCCGACCGCACGCCGGAAACGCGAAATGCACGGCAAATACGGCAAGGGCCGTTTCCGCGCGTTTACGCTTGGCAACCGGGTCGAATGGCGCAGCGTTTTCGAGTTGAGCGGCATCACGTACGCGTATTCCATCGTCGGACACGGCGCGACCCCAGGCGAGTTTGATCTGTCCGATCCGGAACCGACGCCCAGCGCACCCGTGGGGATGACCGTCGAAATCGCCGACCTTCCCGCCGCCGCCGAACTCTTGCGCGGGGTGAAGGCCTTGCAAGAGGCCACGGATATCTTCGCGTTATACCTGCGTCAGTATCCGGACACCCGCATCGTTTACGACGGCGTGCCGCTCGATCCGCGCAGCGCCGAAGACCATTCCGCGGAATACGAACTCGGCGAACTCGTCACGCAAGACGGGCAACGCGTTCACGCCGCCCTGACTGTCGTCGAGTGGAATCTTCCGGGAAAACGTGGGGTTTTGTTGTGTGACGCCGCCGGTTTCGCGCTGCATGCGTCTTCGCTGCGTCCCTATT
>JAKJDA010000009.1:7802-19725 GCA_022706165.1 Candidatus Hydrogenedentota bacterium
CCGCCTATCTGAAATCGGATCATGTCGCCGCGCTGGAACGCGAGGGGCTGTTGCCCGTGCATGATCTGTCTCCGGATGTCGGACAATTGCTGGACGCCGCCCGGGTCGCGTTGCGGCAGCATTTTTCCTTGCGCGAGGCCGAGCGGAACCGCGACGCGTTGACGCAATGGCGCGATAGCGGCATTTATCCCTACGAAGGCGAGCCCGCGAACCGGGACGAGGAAGCGGTTCGACGCATCTTCGACATCTACGCCGTCCAATTGAGCCGGCTTCCGGATTTCGCGGAGACCGGTTCGCGCGCCAAACGATTGATCCTGCAACTCCTTCGACAACTGATCGAGACCGAGCCCGTGCGCGCGGCCCGCGTCCTCGATCGCATGGTCTCCCTTTCGCGGGAGGCTTCCGAGGCGATCGAAGCGCTGCTGGAGGAAGAGCAGCCGATCGCCTGACCCGTTCGCGCCCTCCGCGCCGCGTTCGGGAAACAGGGGAGGATACGCACTGAACCGGGAAATGCATGCCGAGACCGGCGGCTACATGCCCCAACTCGACGGGGTGCGCGGAGTGGCGATTGCGGCGGTCCTGCTGGCGCACTACACGCCCGTCACGCGCTACGGCGAATTCGGCGTGATGGGCGTGCAGTTGTTCTTCGTGCTCAGCGGTTTTTTGATCACCGGCATTCTGTTGCGCGGACGCGACGGCGCGGATCGCCTGGGCGGCAACAAGTCCTTCGCCCTGCGGCAATTTTACGTCCGGCGTTTCCTACGCATTTTTCCGGCCTATTACGCGACGTTATGTGTGTGCGTGGTCTTCGGCATCGGAACGGCGCGCACCGCCTTCCTCTGGCACGCCAGCTACACGACGAACTTTTACTGCGCGATCATCAATCCGAACGAAGCCGTGTTGAATCATTTCTGGTCGCTCGCCGTCGAAGAGCAGTTCTATCTGCTGTGGCCTTGGGTGGTCATTTTCGCGCCCCGGCGCTGTCTGCCCTATCTGCTTGTGGCGCTGATCATGACGGCCCCGGCGTATCGTTTCATGGCCGGTCTGTTGCACTGGAACAGCCCCGCGAAAAACTGGCTGCTTATCGGCTGCACGGACTCGTTGGCGTTAGGCGGACTTCTGGCTTGGTCGCGTCATACGGGAGCCTGGGAGCGAGGGCTGCGCCTGGTGACGCGAGCCGGGCTGATCGTCGGATTGCCGGTGTGGCTGGCGACCATCCTCGTCTGGGCCGTGCCGGAAGTGCGCCAGCGGTTTCCGTTGACCTACTCGCATCTCGCGTTTGCGTTGTTGTTCACATGGATAGTCAATCGCGCCGCCGACGGACGACGCGATCCCTTTGGCGCGACGCTCTCGTTTCCGCCGCTCGCCTACCTGGGCAAAATCAGCTATGGCGTTTACCTCGTGCATCAGCCGGTGCAACACGCCCTTCCCAAGGCCTTCGCGTGGTGCGGGATCCCCTATCCCGGCTCCGCGATCGGAGTTTTCGCCGTCCTCATGGCCTTCACGCTGGCGCTGACGTCGCTGTCGTGGCATTTCATGGAAGCGCCCATCAACAATCTCAAACGCCACTTCCCCTACGCCGCACGCCCCCCTGCCCGCGACGCAAGCGCCGTCAACAAACAAACGGCCTAAAAAAGAAGTCTCTCGCCAAAGAAGCCACGCCGATCCCTTCGCGCGGGCTTTTGGAGCGGACTATCGGCGACGAACTTGGCGCTGAAGGCCGTCGACTTGCCGCGATCGATGTTCAGGGCAATAAGGTTCGAACCGTCCTTAACGCCCAGCGATCTGTCGCCGATTTTGCCCGATTCGAGCTTCCACGCATCGGGCACAACGATGTACGCGGCGCTGTATTTGCCATTGCCGCGCAGACTGCCCGACAACACGCCGCCGGCCTCATCCCATTTTGCGCGGTCAATCTCATGCAAGGAGAAGCCCGGTCCCGGCGTCACCGCGAGAAGAACCGGACGCGGCAGCGTCTGCGTGACGCCGAGCACGGTAAGCGTTTGCGCCGCAGGAACAGCCCCTTTCACCTCCGCAACGTTTCCATTGTCCGCGCGCCACAACCGGACCGGCCTGTCGGTCTCAAAACCGTACCAGGCGGCATCCCACGCCGAAGCGCCGGCAAACATCACGATGGCCGCGCCATACGCATCTTCGTCCGTGCACTTCGGCTGGACCATCCAAAGCTTGGGCGCAGGCGAAGCGGCATCGAGTGCGCGCGCCCATACCTGCGGCTTGGGGAAGGTGCGCGCGACGGCTTCGCGCACGCCCGCGGACGGCGCGCCGACAAATTCGATCGGAGCGCCGCAAAACATCATCGCGGTCATGAGGTCTTCGCCCACTTTGTCGATGCCGCTCACATCCATCCGCACGGGAGCCACGTCCATTTCGAATTCCTTGAAACGGCTGGACCCGGCGCAGACATCGAGCCATGCATTCACGTCGCCCGTCAAGGTGGCCGTCGACGCCGGCACCACCGGTTTTCCCGCGACCGCTTCGCCGAGGATTGCAAACGCGAGCGCATCGGCCTGGGCGCGGGTCAAGTTGAATTTCTGGAGCACGTCCTTGGGAAGGGTCGAAGGCGGTATCGCGAAAAATTGGAACCCGCACCGCGCCAACTGCCGCATCCGCTCGACGGCATAGGCTTTCCCCTCGGGAACCGCCGGATTCACGTATCGCACGTTGTCAGACCCCGTGACCGCCCAGGCATCGGAGCCGCCTTGCACTTTCAACGGGTCAACCGTGACGCCAATCGCGACGGTCGCCCCGAAGGCCGCCTTGGCCGGGGCGTATTCCTCGGCGGCGGTTTCCGCGGAGGCGGCGGCGTGTTCGGCCTGCACAGGGGCCGCAGTCTCGCCGGTCTTTCCAAGACCGATCGCACTAAGCCATTTGGGCGCGTTGAATGACTTCTTCGGCTGTTTGGGCGCGGGCGCAACGGTCTCGTCGGATGCCCTGGCCGAACTGCCCAAGCGCTTCACCGCGCTCGCCATATTCTTGGGGTAGCGCGAGCCATCGCCTTCGAGCGCGCCGGGGCTGGCCTGCCACGAAGCCGGTATCAGGGCGGACGTAACGCCGGCCCCGTTCCACTGACGAAGCGCCTTGCTCAGATCGTCGAGCGTTTGATCGTCACGCACCGTAACCCATTTCTCCGGACACGCCTCCGAAGACGACGTCGTTTTCGGAAGGGCGCTCTGCGCCCACGAATAAAACAAATCGATTTTGGCGGGCTTGGGCTCTGCAAACGACAGCCACACCGGATTCGCGGCGATAGTCGCGCCGGGAGCAAGCGTCACGGGCGGATCGAAAGCGCAGACGACTTCGCCGTAGTACGCGCCGTCTTTCTTGGCAAGCTTCACATCGGCGCGCGCCGCACCGGGCAACGTGCCAATGGCCAGCGAAAAATCACGGCTGCGATTGTGGAACAACGCCAACGCGACCGGGGCCTTCGGGTCGAAAACGGGCGAGGACCCGCGCTGTTCGAAGTGACGGAAGCTGCAACTCGACTCCGGCGAGTCGAAAAAGCGGATGCCGCCGCCCGCAAACACGACCGGACTGATCGACGCGATCTCGATAGGCGAGGCGCTTGTGTTCGTGACTTCGAGGCGAACCATATAAAACGGACGCTGCTTGTAATTCGCGATGGTATGGCGCAACCCCACGCCATTCTTGGCGGGAAGGGCAACCGTATACGCCATGCCGTCGCCAAAGTCCCCCGTGAACGCCTTGCGACTCGCATCGCCGTTCTCGAAACCGGACGACTCGATCGTCGTGCCGTTGGTCAACGTCACTTTCACGCGGGCGTCATCCACCGCCGTCCCAAGCCCCTCCACCTCGATATTCCACTCGGCATTGTCCACGCCATACACCAACGTGGTGTTATTCACCTTGATATCAAAATGATCCCGCAACCCCCACGGAAGCTTGCCGGGGCCTTTCTCCGCCGCCGGGGAGGTTTTGGCCTTGGGAGCGCTCTTGCTTTTGGCCTTGGCGGGAACGGACGCCTTGGGCTTTGACGCCGCTTTTTCCGCGGCAAACGAAAAGGACGGCGTCGCCGCAACCGCAGCGGCCAGCACAGGCAACAATAAACGCCTCCACACGACACACCTCTTCTTCATGAAACGCCTCCGTGAGGATCAACCCTTCTTTTCAACATGCGCACATACCCGCTTAGTATACATCAGCGGCCTGATCCAAACGAAGCGGCGCGATAGCCTTGCCGAAGCGCATGCCGAAACAATCCGCGGCACATGACGTCAAACAGCCGCGTATCGCTCGCGAGAAGCGGACACAAACGCCGCGCCACGGGGGCCTGCCAGGCATCCGACAGCTTCCGCCACGACGACAGCACCGGGCCGTACCGGGCGGTCAATTCGGGGCTGGCCGTTTTGTGTTGCAGGCGGCGCAGCCCGCATCCGTCGGCATAGTGACGACGGCATTCCTGCTCCAGCGAAACAGGCTTCCAGGCAAACGCCGTCGCCGTGGGCATGAACAGGCCCGTAACGCCGCGTTGCGACAAACGCCATGCCAGATCGATGTCCCACATGCCCGAAGCGCCGTACTCCTCGTCGAACCCGCCCGCATCCAAGACGGCCCGCCGCGGCAAACTCAGGTTAAACAAGCGCCAATCAAGAAACGAAACCGGAACAGCCGCGGACGGCGCCAACGCGGGATACCACCACGAACGCTTGACAAAGGCGCTGTCATCTGCTTGGGAGTGAAGACGGATCGGCCCAAGGATCGCGCACAACGCCCCATTCCGCTCTTGCGCGCACACATGCTCCGCGACGCACTCCGGCCCCGCAAGAAGCGTCTCGTCCAAAAACAAAAGCCACCTGCCCTGCGCCGCCTCGACGGCCCGATTGAAGGCGGCGGGCGGCGGAACCCCTTGGGCTTCCAGCGCCCGCACGCGCACAGGCGACCCTGCGGCGAAAGACTCGATGGTTTTGGCGAGATGCGCATCCGGAATGGCGTCGACCACGAGCACCTCAAAACGTCCGGACGGAAAGGTTTGATGCTCAAGATGGGCCAGCGCCATCCGGAGCGGGGCATCCAGGCTGCGCGGAGCCACTATCACCGTGACATCCACTTGGTTCATGTCTGCGCCTCCATCAACACGAGGGCAGCGTACGCGCCATCGCCCCCCTTGCCCTGTCCTATCCTAGCTTCCCTCGTCCCGCTCGTCAAGACCGCGACCAAGACCAGGCGTTCGGAAAAATCCTTTTTCGCCGCACATCCAGGCCGCCTTCCAGGAAAAATACGGGTCATGAAAACGTCCACGAGAACAGATCCACAGTCGGCCTTTCCGTCAGCGTTCGCAATCCAGAACAACCGTATTCTCTCGTAGAGGCAAGTCTCCTGGATCAGCATGCCTTGCATCGGATGTTTGTTTTATGGAGAATGAAGAGGGCGGGAAATCGACTTGTTCTCTCGATATAGTTGATGGAACGACGAAATTTTGAGTGCCGCGACGCAAACGGAGAAAACAGGTATGCTGACAGGGGAACGGCATGGGCGCGGAGCGCGGAAACCTGCCTCCGCACGCCGGAAAGCGGGTTCCGCATGAACGTTTCCAGCCGTTGCGAGTATGCGTGCCGCGCCATCATCGAACTGGCGCGCCACGAAAACAGCGACACGCCCGTCACGGCAATGTACATCGCCGAGCGCAGGCGCATTCCGGAAAAGTACCTCGTCCATATCCTCTTGCAGTTGAAACGCGCGGGGCTTGTGCGCAGCGTGCGCGGCGCACAGGGAGGCTATCTGTTGGCGAAATCGCCCGATGATATCTCGCTGTTTCACATCATTCGCGCGATCGACGGGCCAATCCTCGACCCTCTGCCCGTGGAAGATGCCGCCGGCATCGACCTGGAGCCTACCTGGCGCGAAACCGCCGCGCGGATCGAGAAGCTGCTCAGCGAAGTGACGGTCCGCAATATCCTCGACCGCGCCACGAAAACCCGGATGTACCACATCTGACGCAGCGATCGGCATGCCCGCGGCGTTCCCGCATCGAAACAGGCAACCCTGTCATGAAGGGGAGCATTGTATAGTGCAACAACCATAGAGAGGAGGGATGTCCATGCATATGCCGAAGCGCGCGGTTGACGTGCGGGCAGTTGCGGCTTTGTTGCTGTCGCTCGCGCTTACCGTCCCTATCACGGGAGCCGCCTCCGAACAGGCCGACGACATCAAAGGACGCGTCGTCGATCACCGCGGCGCCGCCATCCCGCACGCCGAGGTCTTTCTATACCGCGCCAAGATGTTCACCCCCTCCAACCGGCCCGTCGTGGTGCAGAAGGCCGATGCAAAAGGGCGGTTTCATTTCCGCAAGGCCATTGTCTGGGACGGCGAAGCCTCGCCTGGCGACGTCGAGAAATACGTGGTGTTTGCGCGCGCCGAGGGTCACGGGCCGGATTTCCGCGCCGTGCTGCCGGGAGACCCCCTTACCGGCGTGACGGTTGCTTTGCCGGGACCTGGCCCGCGCACCGTGACGGTTCGCGACGACCAAGGCAACCCCGTCGAGGGCGCGCACGTCTTCCTATCGCTCATGTATCACGAGCGCGTGAACGGCGGCGGCGGACTGGACGTCTATCACCGGCACGCGATCACGCTGTGGGAAGACATCGGCCTAAGCAGCGGCGCGACCGACGCGAACGGCCAGATAACGCTCTTGTCGCTCAACCACCGCGAGTTCGTCGCAACAAAGCCCGGATATATCCCCGCGCGGATCCGGGAAAACGACTCGGGCGTCCTGATTCCCGGCGGGCAGGTCGAAGGCCGCGTAACCTTTGAAGACGGCTCCCCGGCCCCGCGCGCGCTAGTCCGCTATTCAGGTGATGGATTGCCCGTCTTTACGGACGCTGACGGACATTATCGGATCGACGGCATCCCCGCTACGACGCCAGGGCAAAAGGGGATCCCAAGGCTCCGCGCCCTCATCAGCACGCCCCGATCCCCCTTCGAATCAGACGCTGTCCCGGTCACCGCACAGGCAGGCGACACAACCGTTCAAGACCTCGTGCTGAAAGCCATCCCCGTCACGCCTGGCAGAACGATCGACCGGGCGACGGGCCGTCCAGCGCCGGGCATTCATCTGCTGCAAACCGTCTCGGACGCCAAGGGGCGCTTTTTCGCGCGCGCCGACGAATATGTGCAGGCCTATCTGTCGGACCCTGGGTACGGCGCCTTGCTTTCGGGAACCCTCAACGGCAGCGGCGAGGATCGCGTCGTGCAAATGCCCGATCCCCAAAACCGGGGAGAGATCGTGCTCAAGGTCAACCTGCTGCCCGTCAAAAGACTGCACGGAAAGGTCCTCGATGCGATGGGCAAGCCGGTCAAGGGCGCGCGCGTGTTTACGTACCAGCGCATGCCCGTAGTCGAATCGGACGCGACGGGACGTTTCGAACTCTTCCCGTTCCCTGCCGACCGGGATGTCACCCTGTATGTCGCCGCGCCCGATCAGAGCCACGTCGCATGCCATGTCGTGGCGCGCAAGAGCCGCAGGGCCGTAGTGACGCTCAGACCCAGCATGTCCTGTTCGGGCGAAGTCGTGACGATAGACGGCGCGCCCGTTCCCAACGCGCTGATCGGACTTGAACTGATGCCCAACAGCATGGCGTCAACCATGTTCACCCACGATTTCCACACGGATGACCGCGGCCGATTCACGGTCGACAAGCTGTGCCCGGGGGGACGTTACCACGTCTCGATCAAAGACATCGACATCGCGCACAGGGCCAGGTACGCCTACACGAGTCCGTGGACGACGCCGGCGGAACCGTTCCGGATCGTGTTGGCCAAGCTGGGCGGCGAATTGCGCGGCGTGGTGAAAAATTCGAGTGGAGCCCCCATCCCGAACGCAGATATCCGCCTGCTCCCGTCCTACGCCGCTTTTCGCGAGAGTGGAAAGGCCTGCCTGACAAAGACAGGACCGGACGGAGCGTTCTCGTTCCCCGACGTGGCCATAGGCCCGCTGTTCCTCGACGTGAACGCTCCGGACTACGTCGGCGCGTGCGTCGCGGTCAAGGCGCCCGCCGAAGACGTAGCCGTCACGCTATCCACCGCACGCCCGGCGACTCGCCCGTACGTCCTGCACGTCTGGGATGATGCGGGGCGCCCCGTGGCCGGCGCGCCGTTGACTGTGCGGACATGGGCGACGGACGACAGCGCCCCTGAGGAAACCCGGCTAACAACCGACGCGCAAGGCATCTGCCCCATCGTCCTTGAAGGCGCAAGAGCCCTGCAGGAAGGCGTCGTGCTGTGCGCCGCGCCGGGCTACGCCATCGGAATCTGCGGTCTCCAACGCGACCAGATCGGCGAGCGGGTGATCCAGCTTCGAAGAAACGGCGCCTCGCCGTCGGGCTGCATCGAGGACGAGGACGGCCGCCCCATACGCAACGCAAAAATCCGCCTGCGCACCGTTGGCAGCCCGGCCAATGGCGTCCCGCCGCGCCTGACGCCGCTTGGACCCGCCCAGCGACCTACCGAATTCGACTGCGCCACCGATCGCTACGGACGGTTTGCTTTTCCCGCGTTCAGCGCGGAAGACGAGATCACTCTCGCCGTCGAGAAAAAAGGCTACCGCCCCGTCCAATCCACCCCAATCAGATTGACAGGCGATCGCCCCATCTTGGTCACGATGACCCGCGCGCCACAAACAGAACGCCAGTAGCGCAGAGCATGGGAAAAAGTGAAGAAAACCGGAAATCAGCGAAGCGCACGGAAATGGCCGATGGTTTGCCATATCGATCTCGCTCGGGGTATAATTGGGGATGGTAGGCGGATTTTTCTTTACAAGAATGACGAAAATCGATCCGATATCGGAGTGTGCGGCAGTCTGTGCGCGGCGAATAAAGTTTCGTGCCCGCCCAGCCGATATATCGACCATGATGTAGAGGGCCGATGTTTCGGCTGCCCCAAAGGAGGGGAACTATGACAGGAATCAAAGGAATAGGCGGCGTACCCGAACCAGCGCCTGACCGTTCGGCAAGCATCCGCGACCGAAAACGCGACGAAGCCAAAATCAGCGTCCCAAAAGACGGCGTCGCAATCAGCGCCAAGGCGCAGGAAGCGGCAAACGTAGCCCGGCTCACGCAGATGGCCAAACAAGACGGAGGCGTCCGCGCCGAACGTGTCGCGGCGGCCAAGCAAAACCTGCAAGACGAGACGTATAAACTTCCGGAAATCTTGACGGAGGTGGCGAAACAACTCAGCAGATACCTGCCGTAACGAGAAAACGATCCTGCCTGTGCGCGGCCGCGTGAGCGGCCGCGTTTGCTTTGTTTCGGCAAATCATATGCCGGAGCGCCATCAGCCCCTTGGCCTCCCTCGAATGCCACGGCGCGAAAGAGACCGCCTCGCGCTTACCCTCCTTCGATCGCGTCGGCATCGTGGCCGCCCGCGCAACCGGGTACGGTCCGGGCAATGAGATCGAGGGTGCGCCCGATAGCCCCGCGGTTTGCCTCCATGGCCCGCCGCGCGAAATGCCCCATGGCGGTCAACTCCGCCGAATTCGCCAGCAACCGGCACAATGCGTCCGGCAATTCATTCGGACACGAAAGTTGCACCGCTCCGCCCGCGTCCGTCAACACGCGCGCAGCGTCCCCAAAACTGCGCATATCCGGTCCCAAAATCACGGGGACGCCTTGCGCCGCCGGCTCGATGGGGTTGTGCCCCCCCACGCCCGAAAAGAAACTGCCGCCGATGACGGCCACGGCGGCCATCGCATAAAAGCGGGGCAATTCTCCCAGCGTGTCCAGCGCAAACACGCGTGGCGCACGACTGGAATCCGTTTGGACCCCCTCGGACCTGCGCGAAAGCGGCTCCTGGAAAGGAGCCATCGCTTCGCCAAGCCGATCGAGATGCCGCGGCGCGATCACCAAGCGCACGTCAGGAAAACGATCCCGCAACACGTCCCAGCATCGTGCGGCGAGTTGCTCGTCGCCGGGGCGCGTGCTGCCAAACAACACGATGCGCGCATCGGGGGGAAAGCCGCATTCGGTCTTCAAGGCGCGCACAGACGCCTCGTCCATCGCCGGCAGGTTGAGGTCGAACTTGATATTGCCCGTCACCGAGACGTTCTCTCGTCGGCCCCCAAGCGCGCACAAGCGATCGGCGCACGTCTCGTTTTGCATGCCCGCCGCCGCGATCCGCCCGACAGCGGCGCGCAAAAACCACGCGGCGCGCCGATACGATGGAAACGATTGGTCGCTAAGACGTCCGCTGACCAAGAGAACCGGAACGTCCCTGCAGGAAGTCATCGAGATGATGTTGGGCCACAATTCCGTCTCGATCAGCAACAACGCACGGGGAGCGGCTCGATCGAGAAACCCGCGCACGCACCATGGATGATCGAAGGGGAACAGAGCCGCCCCGTCTACGTCGCGCACGGCGCGGGCCATCTCCCACCCTCCGATCGTAGATGTCGTGAGGAGGATCGGCACATCGGGCCAACGTTTCCGCGCGGCCGCCACGAGCGGTGTAGCGGCGTTGATCTCTCCGACGCTGCACGCATGAAACCAAAGAGGTGGGGGCGTGAGCCGGGGAACATGCGGCCGGAACCGTCCCAGCAGCCGACGATGACGCGATGAAGCCGCCAGCCACGCCGCGCCGAAAGGGGCCGCCCCCGTCCACAGCGCGTTGTAAAGCGTCATCCGCATTCCGGCATGCCCCGCGCACTCCAAGCAAAACGGCCCCCGGAACCCGGGGGCCGCCTGAAAACCGCCTCGAAATCCTCAGAGCTTCGACTCAAAGAATCTTGCTCCCGTCGGATCGATAATGTCCACCGTAACGAATATGAGCAAGCTGGACTGGCCCACCGACTTCGAATGCCCCCGGAAAAAATAACCCAGCACGGGGATATCGGCCAGATAGGGAAGCTTCTCCTGCCCTTTGGTCGTCGTATCCGACACCAAGCCGCCCAGCACAAGCGTATCGCCGTCATGCACGATGACGTTGGTCCACACGGCCTGCGTCGCCGTGCGCGGATACACGATGTTCGCGGTTTGCTCGTTGCCGTTGATGACCGACTTCTGCGTGAACGAATCCTGACCGACCAGCGTGGTCACCTGCGGGTTCAGCCACAAGCGCACCTGGTCGCCGCTCACGCGCGGCGTGACCGAGAAGGTGATGCCGAACATGAACGTCTGGAAGAAGAGTTGTTGCGCCGAACTCACCGTCGGCGTGCCGCCGAATCCCGCGTTGCTGGTCTGCAACGTGGAGACGACGTTTGTATTGTAGGTCTGGGTGGTGAAATTCGCGATGACCGCAGGCTTGCCGCTCATCGTCGTGACGCGCGGAGAACTCAATAGCTCGGTGTCGGAAAGACTGTTGAGGTAGTCCATCACCACGCTCAACCGGTCTCCATCGGCATTGTCCGTGATGATGCCCGACAGGCTGAACGTGCCCTTGGGTCCCGGATTGGCCACGGCGTTAAGAAGGCCCTGCGTGATCGTGTTGTTGATGACATTCGATCCGTTTGGCTTGCTGTAGAATGGGATGTTTTCCGGAACGCCGTCGCCGTTGATGTCATAGGCGTAGCCGGGATCGGGCGTGAGACCGTTGCTCATCACCTGTCCCGTGCCCGTTCCTGTGCCCGTGCCTGCGCCCGCAATCGGCAGCCTGCGCGCCCGATTTCCCAAATCCGATTGCGACAGGTCCCATGTAAACCCGGTCTTCTCCAAGTCCGACACCTGCACCGTCAAGAACTTCGACTCGATGCTCACCTGCTGCGGCGTCACGTCGAGTTCTTTGAGCTGCTTTTTCAAGAGCTCGATGTTGGTGGGCGTATTGTGGATGATGAGCTGATTCGTCAACGGATTGTAGTCCATGTACGACAGCAAACGGCCCGAATAGGGCTCGATAACATCAGGTATAACGTTCCGGAGAATCTGCAAAATCCCCAGGGTGCCGCCGCCGCCCTGAAAAG